>NZ_WYDS01000022.1 GCF_009914765.1 Halodesulfovibrio sp. MK-HDV
GACAACGCAGATTTTATGGATCGCGTCGTAATTATGGAAGAAGAAGGCTTCAACAAAACTTTGGATAAAGGTCTTGCTCTTCTGGAAGACGAACTCCTTGCGGTTGAAAATACGCCTAAAAAAGAACTCAAAGGTGAAACAGTATTTAAACTGTACGACACCTTTGGTTTCCCTATCGACATCATCAATGACATCGCTGAAAAACGCGGCATATCTGTTGACGAAGAAGGCTTCACAGCATTCATGGCGCAGCAGAAACAGCGTGCTAAAGCAGCTTGGAAAGGCGCTGCTGGCGACACACTTGCTGCACGCTTCCAGTCTCTTCTCGAAGAAGGCACACGCAGCGAATTTGTAGGCTACAACAGCCTCGGCACCGAAAGCCGTATCGTAGTGCTCATGGATGAAAAAGCAGAAAATGTAGAGTCCCTCGCTGTCGGCCAGAAAGGCTACCTTGTAACCAGCAAGACTCCATTTTACGGCGAATCCGGCGGCCAGTCCGGTGACCATGGCGTCATCACTGCTGATTCCGGTAACGCTACAGTCCTTGATACTATGAAGCCAAATGCTGAACTTACCGTTCATCACATTGAAGTTTCTGAAGGCAGCATCCGCAACGAACAGGCTGTGAACATGCAGGTTAGCGAAGAGGTTCGTCTCGCTTCTGCACGTAACCACACTTGTACTCACCTGCTCCACGCAGCTCTTCGCCGCGTACTTGGTGATCACGTTAAGCAGTCCGGCTCACTGGTAACTCCAGACCGCCTGCGTTTCGACTTCACCCACATTTCCGCACTTACTCCAAAAGAAATCAAAGAGATTGAGCTGGATGTAAACGCAGCAATCATGGCGAACATTCCACTTGATGTTGCTGAAATGGAATACGAAAAAGCAGTTGAGAAAGGCGCAATGGCTCTCTTCGGCGAAAAATACACTGACAAGGTTCGTGTTGTTGCTATCGCCGACAACTCAGTTGAACTTTGCGGTGGTACTCACCTTTCTGCTACAGGTCAGGCCGGCTCTTTCTTCATTCTATCCGATGGCGGCGTTGCTGCCGGTATCCGTCGTATTGAAGCAGCAACCGGCTTTAACGCACTCAACCTCTCCCTTGCCAACCGCGAAGAGCTGCATTCCATTGCCGGCCTCGTTAAAGGCAAAGCTGGCGATGTTGCTAACCGCGTTAAAGGTTTGCAGCAGGAAAATCGTTCCCTGCGAAAAGACATGGAACAGCTTGCGGCTAAAGCAGCTTCCAGTCAGGGCGGCGATCTCATGTCAAACGTAACTGACATTGACGGCGTAAAAGTTCTCGCAGCACGCGTTGACGTACCTAACGTGAAAGCACTGCGCGACATTATGGACGACCTTCGTTCTAAACTTGGGTCCGGTATCGCTTGTCTTGCAACTGCAGACAGTGAAGGTAAAGTTACCCTTCTTGTAGCTGTTACTAAAGACCTCAATGACAAGTTCAAAGCTGGTCAGCTTATCGGTCAGATTGCCGGTGAAGTTGGCGGTAAAGGCGGCGGACGCCCTGATATGGCACAGGCTGGCGGTAACAATGCAGATGGTATCAACGCTGCATTCGAAAAGCTTAAAGCTCTTGTAAAAGGCTAGTCAGCTTATCCCGTAAATTCAAAGCCCATGCACGAAAGTGTATGGGCTTTTTTATTGGGACATCATGTAAACGCAAGTATGTCGTAATAACGCAAAAAGGGCTTGAGATAATCTCAAGCCCTTTTTCCATATGTGCTGTGCCAGTTTACTAATCTACAAAACGTTTGCACCACCATTCTGGTGATCAATCGAAAATAGCCATGTCCCGTCTTCTTGACGTTCCAATACTTCTATACCGCTACTCACAACCTCTTCAGTCTTTCCATCAGGAGTTTTGTACACTGAACTGTATTTTGATCTAAAAAGCACCGTGTCTTCAGATTCAACCTGATACACGGTTTCAATCTGGAGTGTTTCCACCATGTCTACCATTATGGAGAACACTCTGCGAATACTGCTTTGTCCACTGACTTCTAATTTGCCATCACGCAGTACCATAACTGCATCATCTGTATACATTGCGCATAGTTGATCTATATTCTTTTCATTTATCGCCTTTACAAACATCTCATGTGCCATATCCGGATCTGTAATCTTTTCCAAAGGAATCGTCTCTTGTTCAGCAAAAGCACCTACAGGTAGAAACATACACATAATCAGGAAGCCGATTAGTTTTTTCATACACTCTCCATACTCAATTATTACGCGCAACTATCTTTAGATTTCTATTCGATAGTACACACTCCCCCTATAAGTAACAGCGAGCAATTATTTCATATGGCTTATCACACCACTTAATAAAAAAGGCTCGCAACGAATGTTGCGAGCCTTTAACTTACGGTATGTAAAGAGATCTATGAAGCGTTGTATATTTCTTCATCAAGTTCATTCTCGGTGCGTGATACGAGAACCGCGGTCATTGCGTCACCGGAGATGTTAACGGTTGTACGCGCCATATCGAGGACACGGTCAATACCGGCAATGAGAGCGATGCCTTCCATTGGAAGACCAACAGAAGAAAGAATAAGGGAAAGCATAATAAGACCAGCACCTGGCACACCAGCTGTACCGATGGAAGCAAGAGTACCTGTAAGCATGATGGTCACAATATTACCCATGGTAAGATCAATATTGTATGCCTGCGCAATAAAGAGTGCGCATACGCCCTGATAAATCGCTGTGCCGTCCATGTTAATGGTAGCGCCAAGCGGAAGAACAAAGCTGGAAATAGAAGGTGAAACGCCGAGGTTCTTTTCTGCACAACGGATAGTAGCAGGAAGAGTACCCGCACTGGAAGCTGTAGAGAATGCCACCATAAGTGCATCAAGAATACCACGGAAGAACTTCACTGGGTTCAGGCGGCCAATTACCGTTACGTAGCTACCGTATGTGAAGAGAACATGGACAATTGCGCCCACGTACATTGCACAGATAATTTTTGCCAGAGGCAGCAACGCCTCAAGACCGTACTGACCAACTACTTTAGCGATAAGAGCAGCAACACCGTATGGTGCACATGCCATAACAATAGACGTCATGGAGTACATTACTTCGGCAAGAGATCCGAAGAAATTCTTTACAGGAGCACCCTTTTCGCCCGCAAAGTTGATAGAAAGACCAATGAATATTGCAAATACAATGATCTGCAAAATATTGCCTTTTACCATTGCATCAATCGGGTTCTTAGGAATAAGGCCGGTTAATGTGTTGACAAGGGAAGGAGCTTCTTTGGTTACCTGTTCACCGGCAGCAGCAAGGTTCATACCTGCGCCCGGCTGGAATAGTTCACCGATAATGAGACCGATAGAAATCGCAACCAAAGTAGTGGTAAGGTAGATGCCGATAGTTTTAAGGCTGATACGGCCAAGTTTTTTCACATCGTCCATGCTGGTCATACCAGTTACGAGGGATGCAAAAACCAAAGGCACGATAAGCATTTTAATCGCATTAATAAACAGGGTTCCAACAGGAGTAATGTAAGGAACAACAGCCGGTACAAACGCACCAATAACCACACCTACGACCATACCGATGAGGATTTGAGTCCACAACTTCATTAAAGATCTCCTTTGCTTGCCGGATGCAGCAGCATCAAACAAAATTTATACAAAACAGCAACCACCGGGTTTTCAGCGACTAATGGCAGCACAACCTGCACCCTCCTCTCTGAAAATGCAGCTTGCTCGTCACAACCGGTGTTTAGACACCTACGCATATGCGTTACGCATTTATTCGGGTGTTTTCCGAGCAAATATCTATAGGATATTTATTAAAAATATCTTTACTTACTGTCATTCAAGCAACAAAAAAGGCAGACCTATGACTGCCGTTACGTGACTTGATGTAGACAAAAAATTATAGTGCTAACGCTAAAAGCTTAGGGTGAATAGCGCACCTTTGCTTTTTCGTCAAATCAGAAAAAAATCCACTATTACAAATAAGTAACGAACACATTCCCTCTTAAATATTAGTTTGAAAGTCATAGTAAAAAATATTTTTTGACATTTTTGTCATACAATACAGCCCGTATGTATAGTAATATTTTCTGTCTTTTCTGCACAGTACAAGAAAAACCTCTGTACAAAATCTTTGCACAGAGGCTTCATCTAAGAACAGTAAATTTTTACCATTTATGTAAAAAACACAAGAGACATTTTTCTCTCACCCATGATTCAAGCTAGCTTTAAAAATTTGGAATAAAAATTTTATTTCACAATATATTTCGTTCACTCGAAAACTGGGCTGTCATCTCTATATGTTTCTACAACATGCTTTTCTGGCTACAAATCTTGTGCTTAATGCTCTCACCTTCAATAATGAAAACAACAGCTTCACCAATATTCGTGGAAAGGTCACCGACACGTTCCAAACTGCGGGAGGTGAGAATTGCAGCTACTGCTCGCTTAACAGCAGGAGATTCATAGCCCATGTAGTTCACGAGCTCTTTGATCACTTCCACATCAAGTTTGTCGCACTCTTCATCCATGCGACACACCTCACGGGCAAGCATTGAATCTCCCTCCCGCAGAGCAATAATGGATGTCTTCAGCATATCCAATGTTACGGAGCAAAGTTCTTCCAGGTTTGCCTCAAAAGGTAATGCAGGTCTGGATGAAAGATATTTGGCCTGCCGTGCAATGTTCACAGCCTGATCCCCGATTCGCTCAAGGTTCACTGCCACACGCATCATTCCCACAATGGAACGCAGATCAATTGCAACTGGGGTATCCAATGCAAGAAGACGCAAGGACATATCGTCCACTTCGCATTCTATTTCATCAATAAGTCTATCTTCTTTGATGACACGCTCTGCCAGCTCTACATCCCGCTGTAAAAGTGCCACAGTGGCAAATTCTACAGCGTTTTGCGCTCGTGCAGCCATTTCCAGTAATTTAGCTCGTAAAGCATCCAGCTTTACATGAAACTGAGTCTCCATGTATTTTCTCCAAAAAAGTTGTCGTGGGCATTTCGGCGACTAAATGGTGATTGCGAAAACGCTAACCAAATCTGCCGGTAATGTAATCTTCTGTCTGCTTCTGCGAAGGTCTTGTAAACAGTATCTCAGTTTCACCATGCTCAATAAGCTTGCCCATGTAGAAAAATGCTGTGTTATCAGAAACACGGGCTGCCTGCTGCATACTATGCGTTACAATAATGATGGTGTACTGTTTCTTAAGCTCAAAAATAAGCTCTTCAATCTTCTGCGTAGCAATTGGATCGAGTGCTGATGCAGGCTCGTCCATGAGAAGCACTTCCGGCTCAACGGCCAACGCACGGGCGATGCAAAGACGCTGCTGCTGTCCCCCCGAGAGTCCTAAAGCAGATGTCTCAAGGCGATCTTTCACTTCATCCCACAGGGCAGCGTTTTTAAGGCTTTCCTCAACTTTTGCAGCAAGAAATGAAGCATCCTTAATGCCGTTTACCCGCAAGCCGTATGCAACATTTTCAAAAATAGTTTTCGGAAACGGGTTAGGCTTTTGAAAAACCATCCCCACACGGCGGCGCAGCTCTACAACATCAAGCTTCGGGGTATTAATATTAGTACCATCGAGAACAATCTCACCTTCCACCCGCGCCACAGGAATAAGGTCATTCATTCGGTTTAAACAGCGTAAAAAAGTAGACTTACCACAACCGGACGGGCCGATTAGCGATGTCACCTGATTCTGTGCAAACTCAAGGTTAATATCTTCCAATGCCTGAAAATCACCGTAGTAGAAATTCAGCTCCTTGGCATACATCTTCATATTGATTTACTCCACCATTGCTACGATCATTCTGCTGTGCTGTATGCCCAGCAAGATGCTATTCTTTGAATCTGTATCCGACACCACGCATGGTTTCGATATACTTTGCGTAGTCCCCGATTTTTTGGCGCAGCCTGCGCACATGTGTGTCTACTGTACGTGCATAGCCTTCAAATTCGT
Organism: Halodesulfovibrio sp. MK-HDV; assembly: GCF_009914765.1. Lineage (NCBI taxonomy): Bacteria > Pseudomonadati > Thermodesulfobacteriota > Desulfovibrionia > Desulfovibrionales > Desulfovibrionaceae > Halodesulfovibrio > Halodesulfovibrio sp. MK-HDV. Next base: position 5,976 of record NZ_WYDS01000022.1, read on the forward strand.
ATCCCCATACGGTATTCAACAGCTGGTCGCGTGTACGAACACGGCCTTTATTCTTAAGCAATTCTGCGAGTAGTTTAAATTCTGTTGCTGTCAGCAGCACTTCTTCATTATCGATAAGAACTTTATACGCATCCATATCTACAACAAGGCCATCCATTTTAAGGCTTGTTGCTTTGGAAGCCGGTTCTGGCGGCGCATTACGTTTAAGCACGGCACGCACACGCAAAACAAGTTCCCGTGGGCTAAATGGCTTTACTACATAATCATCTGCACCGAGTTCCAACCCGACTACACGATCCACTTCTTCACCACGTGCGGTGAGCATTATTACCGGAATAGATTCAGTCTCTGCATTACGCTTGAGCACTTTACAGATATCCAGTCCGCTCATGGAAGGCAGCATAATATCCAGAATCACAACATCCGGAGTTTCTGCCACGGCTGCATCCAGCCCTTCCTGACCATCTGAGCGCGTAATGACATCAAAACCTGCTGCTTCAAACGTAAACGTGAGCAGTTGTCTAATGTCTTCATCATCTTCTACAAGCAAAATAGTATTAGCCATCTGTTTCCTCCGACTCGCATGACGGTTACATCAGTAATTCGTTACAACCTAAGGGAGACACGGTTACATCAATATGACAAAATGAAGTATTTATTAACAATGGTTCGGAATCATACCTTTTTTGTTTCAAAAAAACAAAAAAAGGTCGGAATCATACGATTCCGACCTTTTTTGCATTGCTAAAACGCATTGCAGTAATCAAAGGGAAATGCCAGCCATAAGGCCAGTCTCTTCCATTCTAATGTGAATAAGGCGGCTAATCCAAGCATCAGTAGCAGCATATACTATCTGCTGATGAGTTAGCTCTTTGTTCGCCCAATTGGAGCATTGCGCTCCTTTTGAAATCCTGAACTCCAACAAGTTTGCAGCAAGGTTGCGCAATCCGTGAGTTTCAAGACCAATGTGACGGGCGATCTCTCCCAAGTCAACCACACCTCTGTCTCTGAACGGGGACAGCTTCTGTAAATCTTTAATGTCGTCTCTGACGGCTACTCCGGTTTTCAGAATAGAGTTGTCGGCAAGTAACGAAATAAGAGGTTCACTAAAAGGCACCCAGTTCAGCTGGATGAGGAAGACAACATCCGAGCACGCTAATTGAACCAGAGAAGGCAGATTTATTTTGCCTTTTCTAAAGGTAGGTCTCGTTTCGGTATCAAAACCGAGCAAGTCCTCCTCTCGCATGCGATCTACAGCGTACTGCAGTTCACCTTCTGTGCGGATAAGACAGATGTCGCCATCATATCTTCGCAAAGGCAACGCATTGATCTCTTCTTTGGTAATTTTGCGCTTATATTGTTCTGGATCATACTTCATAGTCATATTTAGTGGACTGTAAGAATACATAACCACAGTGGTCTCGTAAAGCCCTTTGGCTGAATACGTTCGACTATCTACATTCTGGCCACACCTAAGAAGATTGCATGCAAAGATGTAACTAACACTACAAATATATGAGTGACTTTGGGTGAAGCAAAACCGAAGAGTCGAACTTCAGCCGCTCCATGCTTACACACTGCGGTACAATCACGACATAACGAACAGGAAAATGCAGGAGAACCTGCCTCTAACCGCTCAGGAGTAATGGCATTATAGCGACAAACAGCAACACACGCATTACACTTTGTACATGCATCTGAAAAACGTAGACGCCATGGACTTACTTTTCCAAGCAGATTCGACATCACACCTAGAGGACAAAACGCACTGCAATGTACCATCATCTTCATCCGGCGGCTCACAAAAAGCATTATCGCAACTCCGACCAGTCCAAAAATGGCTGCAGCCCATACCGCGACAAGAACCGGAACCCCCGCTAAGCCCATTCCCAATGCAGCAGCAAAAACCACCACAGCAAGAACAATACGAACTTTAGGAGCCCACGCTGGCAAGCGCCCTGTTTTTCCTTTGTACACACGGCTCATTCTGTCATCCCATGCGCCTATATAGCACAAATGGCTACACCATGCCGCTCCCACAAGGAGTACAGAAACAGAAAAAAGGATGAGCATAAAAAAACCACTGCCTCTAAACAACGGCCCTGCAACAATAAGAGCAGGTATTGGAAGATGTAGTGAACCAGTCATCAAAAACGTAGTAAAACCGAGCAATCCGAGCGCAAGTTGGCCAAAGAAAATAAAAGAGAAAAATGCCCATGCATACGAGCGTGCCTTACGCTGTGTCCGCTTGTCTAAGAGCAAGCCGCACAGCCATGCTGCATAAACGGCTATAATAAAGATCTCGATAACTCCGCTTCCCGGAACAAACCGATCAGCAATGAGTAGCGTCATATTCTTAGGCATTGCACGACAAAGCCAAAGCCCGCCGCTCGCAAGAAGAAAAACAGCTGCCTGACTTAAAGCTGTTGATCTGTCTTTGAAAAATCGAACCGCTGCTTTTTCTGTGCTCAGCATCCATGCTCCGAACAAACTGAAAGCACAGACACTCCCCATAATAGCTACGAGTCTTACCCAAGGTTGCCCCACCGCCATACGGATCTGAACAAACTCTATCCCAGACTGCACCCACAAAAAGGACCCCGCAAACAAGATTATGGAGCACACAATGCGCGCCCAGCCAAGTCTGGTAAAACACAATCCAGCCATAGCAACGAGGACTAAAGCAAGCCCCATGTTACCGAACCGCAAAAAGTGAGCAGCCAGAATTATTAACCCGAATACAGGTACGGCAAGCCAGGCAGCACGGAGCGGAGACACAGGAGGCACTTCACAGGAAGCATCCTCTGTCGGATCAGACATTTTTTGCGGTGTCGTCATTCGTTATCCTTTGCAGCGAACGGTTTTGGCAAACTCCAACCGCAGCAGTAATGCGTCGTAATTTTCTTCAACAAGAGTGCCGAAACGTAGCTTTGGACGGTACTGCTCCATGTAATAAAATACACTTTCTGCGATGATAGCAAGCACCTGTTCTTCACAAAAAAGACCGTCCAGTTCAGATGCAAGGCGCGGGTGTCTGCCAAGCTTTCCACCAAGAACAATTCGGTATCCATCTTCAGAAGCACGGATAGCGCGTTCCGGACATTTTTCCATACACATACCGCACTTCATACACTGCTCATGGTCAAAGACAGGCTCGCCTTTATCGTACGAGATAGCCTTATCCGGACAAATACGTCCACACAGTCCACAATGGGAACACATGTCAGGAATAAGTTCCGGTCGCTTAGCACGGATAATGCCTATATCAGCAATATGTGGGCGTGAACATCCGTTGGGACATGCAGCCACAGAAATTTTAAGTGTATGATGATGCAGCAATGGACCGCGAATCTGCGTACGCAAGAAACCATCCCATCCTGTTTGCTCTACAACCTTACGTATAGCGGCAGGAAATGCTTCATTGGCATTCATAGCAAATCGACAGTTGCCGCCTGAGATGCCACGACAGGCGATAATTTCTACTGATTCTACAGCTGGTTTAGACATAACGACTCCATATATAAAAGGACTGCCCCAACTTAATACCTACCATCACACAACAGCACACGTTGATCGGATAGATTTATTACGATCGCTCTAGGGCTATTGTAATAAACCAAAGCATCAGGTTGAAGCAGTTGAATAATAATAAAAAAACGGCACAAGATTGCTGTGACGTACATCACACACTTGTGCCGTTGTTCGGGTATAATCAAGCGCTTATCGAGAAACTATCCTGATAATGAATAGTACTCAAGCATTTTACTTCTACTTACCGATGCAGAAACTTTCAAAAATTTTATTCAGAATTTCATTCGGTGTTGTTTCACCTGTTATTTCAGACAAAATAGAACACGCTGTTTCCAGACGTACACCAAGTAAGTCATATGGAATCTGCATGGCATGATCTTCCAGCAGACCTTCAAGCTCTGTAACGGACTGTTCAAGAGCGTGACTCTGACGAAGGTTAGGAACCAAATCGCCTGCTTCCGGCTCTTTAGCATCACCATTACGGCTCAGAATATTACTACGAATTGCTTTAACAAGCATATCGAGTCCATCACCATGTTTGGCGGAAATTTGTACTATGGAGCAGTCTTCGGTTTCAATGTCCTGAGATTCATCAACCAAGTCTACTTTGTTCCATACGAGAAGAATTTTCTCAGCACCGACAGATGCGATGAGTTCTCTTTCGTGCGAACCAAGGCCGCGGGTTGCATCGACAACGAGCAAAACAAGATCAGCCTGTGAAGAAAGGTCACGACTAAGGCGAACGCCCTCCTGCTCTACTATGTCACCAGTTTCGCGAAGCCCTGCTGTATCAACAAGTCGAATAGGCAGACCGTCGAATGTAAGATGCTCTTCCAGAAAATCGCGAGTTGTGCCCGGGATTTCTGTAACAATGGCACGTTTACGACCAAGCAAGCCGTTCATCAAACTGGATTTACCGGCATTAACCTGACCTGCGAGTACTACAAGAGCACCGTCACGCCAGCAACGCGCACGAGTAAAGTTACCAAGCAAGGTGCGGATAGCTTCCAGTACAAAAGAAATATCGTTTTTGAATTCCTGTGGATCAAGACATTCCAAATCTTCTTCTGGAAAATCCACAGCAACACAAAGCTTCATACGAACAAGTTCAAGGCGAGCACGTAATTCCACAATACGCTGCCCAAGCAAACCATCAAGTTTTGCCTGTGCAAGACGAACACCTTCACGAGCCGGAGCGGCAATCATTTCCGCAATGGCTTCAACCTGAGTTAAATCCATACGTCCGTTCAAAAATGCACACTTGGAAAATTCTCCACAGTCTGCCGGACGTGCACCAAGTGCAAAAATTGCCTCGAGCACGCTACTTAAAATTGCCGGTCCACCATGACAGTGGATTTCTGCACACTCTTCACCGGTAAACGTTTTTGTTCCCGGCATATGTACGACCAGTACGTCATCCAGATCTTCGCCTTTTGCATCTAAAATGTGCCCGTGATGGAGCACCCAAGGGCGAAAGTCTGTAAAGCTAGTATTGGAAGAGCGGAACAGTTTGCGAAGAATAGTACCGGCTTCAACACCGCTGATGCGGATAATGCCAATACCACCCTGCCCCATTGCTGTGGCAATCGCTGCAATTGTATCGTTCTGGGTCATGACTGTGTCCTAAAATATTTTCAAAGAGAGTAACACAAAAAAGAGGAGCCGAGGGCTCCTCTTTTTCAATACTGTATCGTCAAAAACGCTATTTGCGTTTACGACCGATGATAACACGCTTGAGCGGGCCATCACCTTTACTGCGGGTCTGGATTTCGTCATCCTCTTGTAAAACAAGGTGAACCACGCGGCGATGATAAGAACTAAGTGGACGAGTAGACTGCGGTTTGCCCATAGTTTTAGCTTTTTCAGCTAAATGCAGAGCAATGTCGCGCAATTTTTCATCCTGACGTTCTCGGTAATCACCAGTATCCAGTTGTACTCGCACTGCAACACCGAACATCTTAGCGACAATACGGTTTGCAAGGTACTGGAACGAAGCAAGAGTCTGGCCTTCACGACCAATCAGGAGTCCTGAGTTGTCGCCACTTGAGATGGAAGCTTTAACGCGTCCGTCTTCAATACGGGCTTCAACCGGAGTCTCACCGATTACAGGAGTAATAAGGCGGTTCACTACTTCTGTTACTGCCTTCAACAGCTCAGTCTGATCAAGCTCGTCGAGGTTTGCTTCAGGAATCGGATCAGCTCTAACCGGTTCAATAACAGGTGCCGGTCTAACCGGACGCTGCTGTCTTGGAGCCGGTGCATTATCCTGTCTAGGAGAATGCTCTCTCTGAGGACGACGCTGGCCATTACGACCGCGCTGCTGCCCTTCTCTGTTCTCTTCGCTTGCCTCTTGTTTCTTACGAGCAGGTTTTACACCTTGAGGCTTTTCGGAAGGCTTCGGGGTCGGTTTTTGACCTCGGGTGCCTTCAGGCTTAGAGCGCTGGGGGCGTCCACGTTCCTGTTTTGGTTTTGCAGTCTGAGCTTCTTCAGGAGAAGCTACAGGCTTTTCTTTAGGTTTCTGTTGTCTAACAGGCTGAGGTTTTTCAGAACGTCTATTAGGACGTTCCTGCCGTTGTTTCGGCCTCTCAGTCTTCCGCTCGGTTTCAGGCTCCGCCGTAACCGATGCGGTACTTTTCTTAGAGCGTCGGGAAGTCTCTGATGGGGCAGACAGTGCCTGCGAATCAAATTGAACCTGCATTCTGCGGGCTCTGATTCTAGCTTTCTTCGCCCCTACTAGACCAAAAATACCGGTCTTCGCGTCATTAATGAGGTCAATTTCCAGCTTTTCCCGAGGACTATTGAAGTAGCTACACGCTTCCTCGATAGCGCTGTCAAGGGTCTTACCCTTGAACTCTTTGTATCCATCCATGCATACACCTCAGAAGGTAATCGCGTTTGAAAAACAGAGGCGTTACGCCTTACGTAGCATGAGCCACTGCTGCAATATGGAAAGCACGTTGTTTACAAGCCAATACACTACGAGCCCGGAAGGGAAGTTTAAGAACATAAACGTAAAGACTACAGGCATGATGAGCATCATCTTACGCTGAGTCGGGTCACCGGTGCTCGGGCTGAGCAGCTGCTGAAGCAGCATTGTTGCACCCATCACGATAGGCGTGATGTAATATGGGTCTGGTGCAGACAAGTCAGAAAGCCAAGGCATGTTTGTAAACGGCAAGAAATCAATGAATGAAGCATGACGCAACTGAATTGCGTTAAGCAACGCCTGATACAGGCCGAAGAATACTGGAATCTGGATAACCATTGGCAGACAGCCACCTACAGGGTTTACCTTGTAAGTTTTGTACAATGCCATAACTTCCGCATTCTGTTTTTCGCGATCATCTGCATATTTTTCGCGAATCTTCTGCATCATTGGCTGGAGCTTTTTCATAGACTCCATAGATTTATAGCTCTTACGAGATAATGGCCAGAATGCAATCTTGATAAGAATAGTAAGCAGGATAATTGCTATACCGTAGTTACCTACGTACTGCTCAAAGAAGTTAATCATTTTGAGCATTGGCACTGCAAGAACAGTAAAGAAACCGTAGTCTTCAGCTGCACTCAAAACATTAGGAGCAACAGCGAGGTACTTGGTAATCTTAGGACCAAAGTAGTAGGTAGCAGTCTCGGAAGCCATGCTGCCCGGAGCAATACCAATACCATCTTTTTCAAGAGCAAGTCTGTACACGCCGCTCTGGTATTTAGCTTTCAGAGCAAGGTCAGCACTTTTAGGTGCAATGGCAGCAATAAAGTAGTTGCTTTCCACGCCTGCCCACATCATAGGCAGGGTACTGCTGATGCCTTGACCGAGATCATCGATATCTTCTTCAGTATCAAGACCTTCGGTGTCAGTAAACCATGCAACACGCGTTTTATTGTACGGGTTGTCAATATCGGCCATACTGTCGGTATCAAGAGTGTAATCTAATCGAACATTACGCGGATTCGTACCCACGTTAATGATATTAGTCTTTTCTGTAATAGTGTAGGTGTCTGCTGTAAATGAGAATTCTCTCTCAATACGCAAACCATCTACTTCACCAACAAACACAAGCATACCGCCCTTACCATTTTCGATGGTAAGATCAGAGCCTTTTAAGCTCCAAGCTGCTTTTTCCCAAGTGCGATCACCATCAATGAGGAGACCAAGAGGGGCAAAAGCAGAAGCTGGTTTGCCAATGAGATCAACATTCGGAGAATCAGGGGTGTTTTCGGCCTTGTAGTTTTTAAGTACAAAGCTTTGCAGCACACCGCCATTAGAATGGAATGTTGCGGTGTAAAGTGGAGTATCAACAGAAACAGTGCGTCCGCTTTCAGCCTTGAAAGCTGGCAAATCTGATGCTGGTGTGTTTTGTGCTGGCTGAACCTTAGCAAGGGAGTTGGAATCTACATTTGTAGTTCCTTCTACCGCGGTCTGCTGAACAGGCTGCGGTAGCCATCCCATGTACTCGGCAAGATAGTTCCACCCTACGGTGATAACAAGGCAGAGTACAACGGTAATTATGACTCGGTTTTTATCCATGGGCCCTCAATAGCTCCTATGCATCGGGATTATTATCTTTGGAAGGCGGGACGGGATCGTGCCCCCCTGCAGACCAGGGGTTACAACGCAAAATGCGCCATCCGGCGAGAGCTGATCCCTTCAAAAAGCCGTGGCGCATCACGGCCTGCGCCGCATACTCTGAACACGATGGAACAAAGCGACAGGCAGGCGGAAAAAGAGGCGAAATACAGAGCTGGTAAAATCGTATAGGCGCTACCAGCAGCGTGCGGAAGATCTTCTTCATTACGCTTCACTTTCCCCACCCCGAGCGGACCTTTCACGCAATTTGTGAATGATCGGTAAAATTTCCTGTGTGACAAATTTTAGGTCAACACGCTCAGGATCTAATCGGCGTTTAGGCACAACAACTAAATCAATGCCGTTCGGTATTTCCCGCTGATTCAGTCGAAAAAACTCACGCAACACACGCTTTACACGGTTACGCTGTACTGCCGATCCTGTTTTCTTCGTTACAGCCAAACCCACTCGCCATAAGACGAGGGGTTCTTCCTTTTCTAAAACAAACAGAACGAAATTTTTAGAAAAGTATCGGCGACCATCATCGTAACATTTAACGAAGTCTGGCCGCCGGGTCAGCCGATGTGTTCTTGGGAACGTTAGGCAGATAATTTCGAACGCCCTTTAGCGCGTCTACGACGAAGAATCGCACGACCACTAACGGTTTTGAGGCGAGCACGAAAACCGTGGGTTCTTTTACGCTTAATTTTGCTAGGCTGGTAAGTTCTCTTCATGAGATGACTCCTTTAAAAAAATGAACGGCCTCTTCTACAGAGTATACGCGTCCACGTCAAGTTTATCATAAACATACAAAACGTCAGCCCCCATTTTACTGGCAGCTGACTAAAAATAATAAAATATAGTACCGAACAGCTGTGTATACATAGAGGGTTTTGCCTGTCCCATCAAGCATAAACACTCACTTATAGCGATTTTTCACTACCTTTTTAATTCCGAGGCATTTGCCGGAGCATTCAGGACTGGAAAGTTGGTCATTTCTATATCGCCATCAGCTTGTGGCCTGATCAAATCAGGTGAAGACAACTGTACACCTTTTCTAGCTTTTGCGCTTTTTCCTTGTGTTGCATATGCATTTGGACGCTTGTTAAACATCGCCCACAAGTCACGTTGCTCATCTTTATCTTCACGAAGTAAAACAGCAAACTCGCGTCTACTTTTCAACGTATACTCGTGTGCTGCCATAACTACACCGTCCGCAATACGCAGCAATCTAATGGAAACATACACTCTGTACGGTGTCGGCACATAACTGCCGACCAGCACCACTTGGGCATTGTACTCTTTTTTCATCAGTTCGGATACATCTCGACTTAAAATAAACTCACCCTCTTTAGGAATGATAGAATATTTTTTCTTTAGACGTGTTTCCAAAACCTTATACCCGAACTGGCTGATGCGTGATGAAATTTGCTGCATCACGAGTCTTCCAAGCATGGAAGAATGACGAAGGTCATTCAACTGAACCATGCTCGCAATAAGCACAGGACTGTTACGACTAACCTTACCACTCATCTGCTCTGCAATCACATCGGCAGCCATAAAGTTTTCAGCAGAAAGTGATGAAGGCTCAAAACTCAATTCCGGCAAGGTTACAATCTGCTCCGGCGCTGGAGGTAAAACGCTTCCGTTTTCTGCAAAAGCAGCCGCTGGCAACAAACATGTAATCGCTACTAAAAGAATCAGAACGTTTCGCATTACTATTCTCCTGTAACCTTGATTGTTCGAGTAGGAAATTCTTCCACCTGATATCCGCGTTCATACGGAGAAACAAAATTCGCCTGCTGATCTGCTGCAACACGCAAGATTGATGATGCATGCATGACATACCGATTATTAAAGCTCATACCTACGGAGAGGATAACGGCTCTATCTTCATCACTACCAGTTTTATCGTAGAATGTTGAGGTAACATTATTGCTATCATCAAGAGTATCATCTCCGGATGAACCAATAAGACGCGCATCACTACTTGCTTGCATAAGTCCGCGACGATCAGTTGAAACAGGAAGTGTTGCATAGCTTAAAATAAGCATTTCTTCTTCTCGCTGCACAGCAACCTGCAGCCCGCGGCTTACAAGCTCTGTATGCAGCAAGCTGTAGAAACCAGTTGCAAACGCTCTGTCATTCATCGGGCGCATATAAATCGGCTTGCCGTCAAGGTCTGGCCGGTCTTTAATAGACTTGGCTACGTGATTAGCTATTTCAGCCGCCCACTCACTCCAGTCATCCACAGCTACAAACTCTTCGTAAACTACGGGCGACGCTGTACGCGCAAATGTAGCCTTTCGCCTTACTTTTAAGCAACCTGCTGTTGCTAATACCAAAACAACCACAAGAGCGATTGTCCATATTCTTCTTACATTATGCATGTGCGCCTCTTCACGTTAATAGTACAAATCGTCCCCGAAGACGTTTTCTATCTACTTTTCGGAAGACAGCGCAGTATCTTTAAAAAAGTGTTCATACACAAAAAAGGCCGGAGCAAAAACTCCAGCCTTTTAATAGCGTGATAGCTAGGTTGGGCTGTACTAATTAGTACATGCCACCCATGCCACCCATGCCGCCCATGCCACCTGGCATTGCAGGAGCTGCAGCAGCACCAGCAGGTTCAGGCTTATCTGCAATTGCACACTCAGTGGTGAGCAGGAGAGAAGCAACAGAAGCTGCGTTCTGCAGAGCGATACGGGTTACTTTTTTAGGATCGATAACGCCGGACTTGATGAGGTCTTCGTATTCGCCGATAGCAGCGTTGAAGCCCATGCCGTCTTTACCAATTTTAACTTTCTCTACGATTACGGAACCTTCGAAGCCAGCGTTGGCAGCGATCTGACGGAGAGGCTCTTCGATAGCGCGACGGATAATACGTACGCCAGCAGCTTCGTCGTCATCAGCAGGTTTTACTTCGTCGAGGATAGTAGAAACGCGAACGAGAGCAGTACCACCGCCAGGCACGATGCCTTCTTCAACAGCAGCACGAGTTGCGTTGAGAGCATCTTCTACACGGTCTTTTTTCTCTTTCATTTCGGTTTCAGTTGCTGCGCCAACGTTGATAACAGCTACGCCGCCAACGATTTTAGCGAGACGTTCCTGAAGTTTTTCACGATCGTAATCAGAAGAAGACTCTTCGATCTGAGCACGGATCATTTTGCCGCGTGCTTTGATGTCTTCAGCTTTACCAGCACCGTGAACGATTGTTGTGTTATCTTTGTCGATTACTACACGTTTAGCGGAACCGAGTTCTGCAACAGTGATAGCTTCGAGTTTAACACCAATTTCTTCAGAAACAACCTGGCCACCGGTAAGGATAGCGATGTCTTCGAGCATTGCTTTACGACGTTCGCCAAAACCAGGAGCTTTAACAGCAACAACGTTAAGAGTACCACGAAGTTTGTTAACTACGAGAGCTGCAAGAGCTTCGCCGTCAACATCTTCAGCGATGATAACGAGTGGCTTAGACATTTTAGCAACCTGTTCGAGAACAGGGAGCATGTCTTTCATGTTGGAAATTTTCTTTTCGCAGATAAGGATGAGGGGCTCGTCCATTTCTGCAACCATTTTGTCTGCGTTGGTCACAAAGTAAGGGGAAAGGTAACCACGGTCGAACTGCATACCTTCAACTACGTCAAGAGTAGTTTCGAGGCCTTTTGCTTCTTCAACTGTGATAACGCCTTCTTTACCAACTTTGCTCATTGCTTCAGCAATGATGTTACCGATGGTAGCATCGGAGTTAGCAGAGATGGTGCCAACCTGTGCGATTTCTTTCTGGTCGCGGGTTGGTTTTGCAAGAGCGTTAAGTTCGCGAACGAGAGCTTCAACAGCTTTGTCCACACCGCGTTTGATAGCCATTGGGCTACGGCCAGCAGCAACGAGTTTAACACCTTCACGGTAGATTGCCTGAGCGAGGATGGTAGCAGTAGTTGTACCGTCACCAGCGATGTCAGAAGTTTTAGAAGCAACTTCTTTAACCATCTGTGCGCCCATGTTTTCGAACTTGTCTTCGAGTTCGATTTCTTTAGCAACAGAAACACCGTCTTTAGTGATAACAGGAGCACCGAAAGATTTTTCGATAACAACGTTACGACCTTTAGGGCCGAGGGTCACTTTAACAGCGTTAGCAAGTTTATCAACACCGCGAGAAAGGCTTTCGCGAGCTTTTACGTCAAAAAGAATTTCTTTAGCCATTTTGGTATATCTCCTAAGAATCTAAAGAGAGGAAAAAAATATTAAGCGATAATTGCGAGAACGTCTTCTTCGCGCATAACGAGGAATTCTTCGCCGTCGATATTGATTTCGTTACCTGCGTATTTGTTGAACAGAACAAGATCGCCAACAGTAACAGTCATAGCGATGGTGTTACCATTTTCAACACGACCAGGACCTGCAGCTACGATCTCACCACGAGAAGGCTTTTCTTTGGCAGTGTCAGGAATGTAGAGACCGCCAGCAGTCTTCTCTTCAGCTTCAAGGCGTTTTACCAGAACTCGATCGCTCAGTGGCTTCAGATTCATAAGTATAAACCTCCAACATAATGTTACTATCTAAATTCTCAACTGCCACATCCGGATGTGTCAGTCTTGCGCCTTGCCTTGTAATATACTTAAAAACAAGCACATTACATAAAATCAGGCAAAGCCACCAATTACTATTTAAATCAGACCCGATAAAGATAACTCCATCGGGTTGCATACTTATTCAAAACTGTCAGGGAGTATAAAGCTGTTTTCATAATTGAAAAGGGGGTGAAGTGCTTTTTTTTCACTCTTTTTCAATTTATGTAGAAAAAACAAAATGTTAAGCTTTTTATTTTTTCTACATATTTGCGTTATTTTCGCCAGCACAACCTGTGGTTGAATAACAAGGCAATGCTATATCGTTGCGAGCAGTTAGCAGCATGAAACAATAAATCCCTTAAGCAGGTGCACGGCTATATCTCAAGCACAACAAACTCTCAAGCATTAATCGTACAACATTGATTTCTGCCAGTATTTACTAACGCAAGATGAAAACTACTTTTCGACCTGTGAAAGCTCGGCAATTCGTGCTTCCACTTCTTCCCAGCGCAACATTACAGCTTCCTGCTCTCCTGCAAGAGACTCCAGGCGGTCTGTTGCTTCATCAAATTCTTTAGGGCTGTTAGTATAAAATTTAGGATCAGCGAGCTTAGCTTCCAACGCTCCCTGTTCTTCTTCCATACTTTCAAGCTTCGCTGGAATCTCTTCCAGCTCTTTGCGCAACTTGGTCACTTCGCGCTGTTCATTATATGTTAACTTTTTCGGCTTATCAGCTTCTTTTTTTAATTCAGACTTTTCTTGAGCAGCTTTTTTACTAGCCGCTTTTTCTGCATCAATATCCTGACGCTGACGCTGCCAGTCATCGTATCCGCCAACATATTCATTAATCACACCGTCGCCCTCAAATGCCAATGTAGATGTCACTACATTGTTCACAAAAGCACGGTCATGGCTAACAATAAGAACAGTACCTGCGAATTCAACAATCTGTGCTTCCAACAACTCCAATGTTTCCACATCAAGGTCGTTTGTCGGTTCATCAAGCACCAGAACGTTACACGGTTGGGTAAACAACTTTGCCAACAACAAGCGGTTACGCTCACCACCAGAAAGTGTATTAACCGTCATATTCATACGTTCAGGGTCGAACAAAAACTCTTTTAAGTATCCGACAACATGCTTCTGTACGCCGCCAATTTCAACGGTATCGTTTCCGTTCGCTACGTTATCTCGCACAGACATTTCTTCATTCAGCACGTTACGCAGCTGATCAAAATATGCCACTTCAATCTTGGTACCGTCTTTAATTGTCCCTACCTGCGGCACAAGCTCACCAAGCAGCAAACGCAGCAAGGTTGTCTTACCCACACCGTTAGGACCAATAAGTGCTATCTTGTCACCGCGGGAGACAATGGTAGAAAGATCTTTGATTACCGGAACCATGGCATCAGGATACGTATATGTTACGTGATCTGCCTTAACCACAACTTTACCGGAACGATCAGCCACCTGCACCGCCATGCCCACATTACCAGAGCGGTCGCGACGTTTTGCGCGTTCTTTACGCAAGTCCTGCAATGCTCGTACACGTCCCATGTTACGAGTACGACGCGCTTTGATGCCTTTACGGACCCAAATCTCTTCTTCTTTGAGCTTCTGATCCATACGGCGCCATTCTTCGTCTTCCGCATGCAGCACTTCTTCTTTACGAACCAAAAAGGTATCGTAGTCGCAAGACCAATCCGCAAGGTGCCCGCGATCCAGCTCTACAATTCGGTTCGCAACTTTGCGCATAAACATTCTATCGTGAGTAATGAGAACAAGCGACTTTACATAGCGCTGTAAAAATTCTTCGAGCCATGTAATAGATTCCACATCAAGGTGGTTAGTAGGCTCATCAAGCAGCAGCAAGTCCGGCTCAGAAGCAAGTGCACGCGCGAGCATAGTACGACGTTTCACACCACCAGACAGTGAAGAAAACTCGGCATCAGGATTCAATTTCAGGTGATTTGTCACTGTTTGAATTTTCTGATGCAACTCCCAGCCGCCCCGCTCATCAAGAACATGCTGCGCATCAGACATTGCGGCAAGCGCAGCATCCGTATCCTTACCGGTATCCAGCAATATAGATGCTTCATGGTACGCAGCAAGCGCTTCGCCCAGCTCACCAAGACCGGAAGCAACTACACTATAGACGTTACCCGTAATAGCGTCAGGCACTTCCTGAGAGAGCATTGCAACCTTCAAGCCCTGCTGACGTGCAACCACGCCTCCATCAGGCTTAATGTCGCCAAACATGAGCTTCATAAAGGTTGATTTACCCGCGCCGTTACGACCAAGCAGGCAAACTCGCTGCCCTTCTTCAATCTGCAAGCTTACACCGGACAACAGTTCCGGGCCGCTCAGAGTAAGTGAAACATTCTGTATACTTAAAAGTGCCATATATTATCTCCAAACCGAACATACATAAATTCAGGACTGTGTTGTATATGCGAGAACGATAATTCGCAAGAAAGCAATGTACAGATACCATTTTGCACCGGCAAACGTCCTGCCAGATTCTTGCTCCTTGGAATAACCAAATTTCGGTGCTACCATTCTCTACAAATGGAGGAACAACACATGCGAGTGCAACCGATAGACGAACTCATATCCGTACTTTCAGAACAAGCTGAGCAAGTAGGACACCTAGAATCCCTTGCCGCAGAGCTGGTTCAAGATCCGCAACAAATACAACGTTACCGCTCTATCCTAGAAGAAAAAGCGCGCCTGCTCTCTGGACTCGCACACCTTACGCAACCCATAACAAAAAAAATGGTTCCAGAAAAAGCTTCGTCTTTACAAAACATGCTCAGCAAATTCTCACAAAGTGCGACCACCTCGCTTCGCATCGGATCTCCATTTTATATGGCCGCGCTCCTCTATCCTCAAGATTATCAACAAGGGCAGCCAAATGACCTTGAGCTGTTCATTCAGCAATTAAAAGAGCAGCAATAAGACAACGATTGCCTCCGGCGGCTGGGCTGAAACTTTTAAAAAAGTTTCCCCCAGACCCCCTTCAAAACTTTTCATTAGCGAGACCAGTACGTTTTTCGCGTCACCTCACGGCTTATGCTTCATTACCTTTCGCGAAATAAAAAAGGGTTGTCCTAGATGTCTAGGACAACCCTTTTTGGTGTTTAAGTCAGCGAAATTAAGCCGTGTGAGAAAATCATGAACGGGCGTTTGTCGCATAACAAAAGTTTCTGGAGATTCTTAAGAACCTCTTGCAAGAGGTTCTTAAGCCGCCGGAGGCAAATTTTGTTAACAACTCCTTCAAAAACAGAACTTACTCAAAAAAATTAGTTTTTCATATTCACAAACTGAAGAGGAATACCGTAATCGCCTTCACGCAGCATTGCCATGACAGCCTGAAGGTCATCAAGTTTTTTGCCGGTTACACGCAACTGGTCATCCTGAATCTGTGCTTGAACTTTAAGCTTAGAGGCTTTGATTTCTTTCACCATCTTCTTAGCGAGGTCTTTCTCAATACCTTCTTTAAAGACAACATCACGCTTAAGCGCACCCTTAGAGGTTGGCTCTGGATCTTTAAATTCAAGAATCTGTGGATCAACATTACGACGCAAGAAATGAGTTTTGAGCATTTCTTCCACAGCTTTCATTTTCAGTTCATCACCTGCAAGAATGCTAAGGCGCTTATTGCCTTTATCAAGACTGAGTTCAGTGGTTGTACCACGGAAATCATAACGGGTCTCAACTTCTTTTCTCACGTTATTCACAGCGTTATCAACTTCCTGCAAATCAACTTTGTTTACTACGTCAAAAGATGGCATTGTATAGTCTCCTGCTATGACTGACTTTCATCAGTTTCTTGAAATTTCTTTTCTTCTATTCTCAGCTTCTTAAGCTTACGCGGCGAATGCGGTTGCTTGAGTGCTGTGCGTGATGCTGGACGCAAATTGACCACTTCCAGCTTGATCTTTTTCTCTGTCGGCTTCGAAATAATCCGCGCTTGTGCCTGCGGACGCCCTGGCATGTTCTGACGTGCAGGACGATTTCTCGGTGTAGATTGTTCTGCACCGATTATAGAACCTTTTTTACGAATTCGCTGAGGTCGAGGCTGTTTTCTCAACTGTGCAGGTTTCGCTGCCGTACTTCGTTGCTGCGCACTGTAATCAAAATCGTCCACGTAGCAACAAGTAATATCATCTCCAAGGGCACGCTCCAATGTTTTCATCATTGGTGCATCCTCCGGAGCGACAAAGGTAAAAGCACTGCCTATGGCACTTGCCCTACCGGTTCTGCCGATTCGATGAATATATGTATCAACAGTCGGCGGAAAATCGTAATTGATAACATGAGAAACGCAAGAAATATCCAACCCTCGGGCAGCAATATCTGTTGCTACCAAGATTGCGTACTTACCACGCCGAAACCCGCACATGGCTTCCTGCCGTCTACGCTGGCTTAGTTGACCTTGCAAACAGGTAACATCGAACCCTGCGTTCCCCAACTGTCGCCACAATCGTTTTGCTCCGTATCGGGTACGAACAAAAACAATCAATGACTGAAAATCCATCGACCGCAATATATTTTTCAGTAATGGAGTCTTTAAATGCTGTTCAACCGGATAAATGTCATGAGAGACACTTTCGACAGGTGCAATTGAATCTACCTGAATATGTAGAGGGTTACTCATGGCATGGTTTGCCATGACTTCCAACTCTTTCGGCATGGTTGCAGAAAAAAGTAACGTCTGATCACGTTGGTTAGTCAGTTGTAAAATTTGCTGAATATCTTCGATAAACCCCATATCGAGCATCATATCCGCTTCATCCAGCACCAGCATTTTCACTTTAGAAAGATCAATAGATTTACGGCGAACATGATCAAGCAATCTGCCCGGACACGCCACTACGACATCTACATTTCCCTTAAGCTGCTGCCGCTGAGCATGCAGACCAACACCACCAAATATAGTAACGCAACTCAGATCTGTTTTACGAATCATTTGCTGAATATCAGAAGAAATCTGTACTGCGAGTTCACGGGTAGGCGCAACGACAAGCGCACGGACACCATTGCCGGAACTAGTGAGCAACTTGTGCAAAATAGGCAGCACAAAAGCCAAGGTCTTACCGGTTCCAGTTCTGGCTAATCCTAGCAGATCATGTCCAGCTAAGGCTGGTGGTACTGCTTTTTCCTGAATTGGAGTCGGTTCTGTAAAACCCTGAGCTGAAATGGCATCCAACAACATGGGATGCATAGAAAAATGAGCAAAACTCACGATACAATCCTTGGAAAACGATAAAAGCAAAACCCCTGCACAACTTCTTAACAATACCCATCTGACCCGCTAAGTGCAATGCTTTACCGTATACATCGTAGCAATTTACTTACGAAAACGCTTTCATTGCTTTTCAATTTAGCTGGACACCGTTGTACTCAAAAGGTATCTTACCAAATCAATATTAGTTACTATTAAGAAAACATATTATGAAAACACTTTTTGAAAAATTTTCTCTCACCTTTGGACGACAACGTCCTGACATAGAAATCCCCGGCAGTCCGGAGCGTTGCATTGCTCGCTTTGTTGCTGAAGATACTAACGGGAAACTGTGGCTTGTAGAAAAACTCAAGGAAGCTCAGGCAGGATGGCGCAATACCTTAGGGACACTTCTTACTGATTTGCATCACAAGAATGTTCCTTTTGTCCATGCACCAGCTCTGACAAGCGACGGACGGGCTGTGATTATTCATGAAGGTGTACCATATCAGATGACGCCCTTTATTATCGGGACAGATCTTCCACGCCCTGCATACTGTGCAGACAAAGTACGTGGTCGAGCTATAGGCACCTTTATTAACACGCTGCAATCAGCAGGTCAGCAAATTCCAACCCCGCTCTGCTCCACACCGCCTTTGACGGAGTATGTAGCAGATATTGTCACCATAATTACACAACGTAGACCAGACATTGCTCGACAACTAGAAACTATTCTCCCGCACTTGGACACATTTTTCACTGAGCAAAATGTTATCCCGCTTGCATTAGCACACGGGGATTGCCACCCGCTCAATATCATATGGCATCAAACAGACATTGCAGGCGTTATTGATTGGGAATTTGCCGGAGAAAAAATCGTACTTTATGATGCAGCGAACTGCATTGGATGTGTCGGCATTGAACACCCCAACTGGCTGATCAATGGGCTTGTGCCTGAACTGGTCGCGACACTGTACACACAAAACCCTCTGTTTGCCGCAAACATTCATCACCTGATCCCTGCGGTTATAGCATTACGTTTTGCATGGCTTTCAGAATGGCTACGTAAAGACGACACCGAAATGCAGGAACTTGAACTGGATTATATGCGTCTATTGACTAGAAGCCGTTCAGAAATAGAAAAATTTTGGAAACAACGATACGCTATGTAATAGCTCTTTTATCCTCCTAATCATATCCCCGTCACGTTTTTGCTGTGCTAAACTAACGGGCGTACCTCAAAGGAGAGCATTTATGTTTACATACAAACCAACTCTTTTAGCATTACTCTTGGTGGGTGTTATGACAAGTTTCACCGCACAGGCAAATGCTGCACCTCAAGCCTCTGCTATTTTTGCAGGTGGTTGTTTCTGGTGCATGCAGCCTGCTTACGACAAGCTTCACGGAGTATTGGATACCGTTGTGGGTTACACAGGCGGTACCACATCAAATCCAACCTACGAACAAGTGGGTACTGGTACTACCGGGCACTTTGAAGCAATCAAAGTGATCTACGATCCACAAAAAGTTACCTACGAAGGCTTGCTCAAGCTTTTCTGGCGCAACATCGATCCATTCGATGAAAAAGGCCAATTCTGTGACAAAGGATCTACTTACAGAAGTGCAATTTTTTATATGAATTCGACTGAAAAAATCGCAGCTGAAGCCAGCAAAAAAAAGGTGGAAAAACGCTTCGAACGCCCTGTTGCAACTCTCATTCTCAAGGCCAAAGAGTTTTGGCCAGCTGAAGATTACCATCAGGACTACTACACCAAAAATCCAATTCGTTACAAATTCTACCGCTATCGTTGCGGAAGAGATGAACGACTCATGGACATTTGGGGCATCGAGTACAAGCACTAGATAAAGCAAAAAAAGCCTTCCACACTTAGATGGAAGGCTTTTTTACGCTATGTAAGACTTAAACGAGACAAGAAAAAAGCTGGGAGCATATGCTTCCAGCTTTCTTTTAGAGCTATTCTTTTTCCTGTTTGAATGACATCCACTCAAACAAGAGACTGATTTCTTCACTACGCAGGTCGAACTGGGTTCGACTGCATAAATCCTTTACGTTACGCATAAATGCCTTTTTCACTTCGTCGACCAATACCACATCCTGTTCAGAAAGTGGGTAACCGCCGCGTGAGATACCAACAAGAACAAAGTTTACGTGCGCTCTGCCTACTGGCACGCCTGCTTCTACACACTTATCGCGAACATTGCGCGATGTATTCGTGAGGAAGAAGCCATTCTCGTTTACCTCATCTACAATAAACTCAAGAAGCTGATTGTAGTGTGCAGGCATTAACAATGGAACATCTGTAAGACGATGTACTCTGAGTGCAAAGTCGAACAGTTCCGGATACTGTGCTTTAAATTCTGCTCGTACGCTAGTTTCTTCTGGCTCATCATGTCGACTTGGATCATACACATATCCAGGTACAACATTAGAAATTTCCAACTCGCCAAGTTCAAGCGCTTCTAAAAATTCGCGGAATCTACCATACCCGAACCAGTCATGCCCTGCGTCCAGTTCTTTTTGGAGATTATGCGATAGCTGCGCAAGAGGTACCGGAGAAGAAGAATCTTGAACCATACTTTTTACAACATCAGCTCCACGAAGAATGATGTCTGCATTGGTATCTTTTTTCTCTTCTTCCTCTGCCCGAGGCTGTGCCGGATACTCTTCAAACCCTTTTTCTTCAAGGGCCTGCTGTACAAACCAGTCTTCGCGGATACGCCAAGAACTTGCTGCTGTATACGCTGGGGATGCATACCCCACAGAAAGCACTAATGTGCGACGCGCATGTTCCTGCAACCTAATCAGAAGCGGCGTAAAATCCGCATCTCCGGAAAGTACAATAAATTCATCAAAATGTGTTTTATGGCTCAAAGTATCCATCGCATCCATCACAAGATGAATATCTGCACTTGTCTTACCTTGATTAGTAAGAGGCGGACAATCAATCACGTTAAATGCTGCGCGGATAAAAAAGGGCCTGTATTGATGGTAACAGTGCGGATTGAGATAACAGCAACGCATTAAAATACGACGGCGAACTCCATCACCGTAAAGCATTCTTACTGCATGAGTTTCCAACCACTTTAGCCATCGCTGAGGGTTAGTTGCAAACACATGTGCTGCTGATGGTTCTATCTCTTCCAAGCGCGTGTATATATTGTCGAAATCGACGAATAAAGCGCTATACACCTCCTCAAATCCATACTGATTTCGAAAACCTCTTCGATCCATATTTTCCTCATTACGGATAGAAATAACAAATCAGATTATAAAAGCATAACTCTAGTACCTACAGTGATACCTGCCCAGCATAGAAATAGCAACTATGAACTATTCCTAACTGCTTGCTCTGCAACTAAATATGTACCAGTGACAGAGTTAGTGTCGTTGATAATCTCCTCCGGAGTTCCCGCTGAAACAACGCGCCCACCATTCTCACCACCACCGGGACCAAGGTCGATCACATAGTCAGCTGCCATTATAACATCGGTATTATGTTCAATAACAATAACAGTTGCGCCTTTATCTACTAATTTTTGCAGTACGCGTATCAACTTGCCAACCTCGTGCATATGCAATCCGGTTGTCGGTTCATCAAGAATATACAATGTTCCAGGAAGGTTACGTTTACCAAGCTCTCTAGAAATCTTAATACGCTGAGCCTCACCACCGGAAAGAGTCGTCGCTGGCTGTCCAAGACGGATATATTCAAGTCCTACGTCTTCCAAAACAGATAGACGGCGTTTCAATGTAGGGTGATTTTCAAAGAACGCTTTCGCCTGACGAACCGTCATGCTCAGAACATCTGCAATGTTTTTATCTTTATAACGAACCTCAAGGGTCTCATGGCTGTAGCGTTTACCACCGCAGACATCACAAGTGACATACACATCTGGAAGGAAATGCATTTCAACGCGAATCTGACCATCACCGCTACAGGCTTCACAACGTCCGCCACGAACGTTGAAGCTAAAACGCCCCGGCTTGTAGCCGCGTTTTTTTGCATCCGGTGTCATGGCAAAGATATTACGGATTTCATCAAAAATTTTAGTATAGGTCGCAGGGTTAGAACGCGGTGTTCGTCCAATAGGAGTCTGATCGATTGCAACAATACGTTCAATATCCTCCAGCCCTTTAATCCCTTTAATCTGTCCCGGGTTATCCACCTTAATGGAATTTGCCAGTGCGATGTGCTTGTACAAAGAATCCACAACAAGCGAACTTTTACCGGAACCAGAAGGCCCAGTTACACAGGTAAGTGTACCAAGCGGGAATTTAACATTCAGGTTTTGCAAGTTGTTCGTAGAAACGCCCTGCAGTACAAGATCATTTTCAGCAACGCGGCGCACTTCAGGGATATCGATCACCATCTCACCGCGCATGTATTTAGCGGTAAGAGTGTCTGCTTCGCTAAGCATTTTATCGACAGTACCATTAAACATTATTTCACCACCGAGCATACCGGAACCAGGTCCAAGCTCAATAAGCGTATCTGCTTCACGCATTGTTGCTTCATCATGTTCAACAACAAGCACGGTGTTACCACGCTTCTGCAAACTACGAAGCGTATTGATAAGGCGGACATTATCTTTAGGATGCAAGCCAATAGAAGGTTCATCCAACACGTAAGTTACCCCTACAAGGCCGGAACCGAGCTGAGAGGCAAGACGAATACGTTGTGCTTCACCACCGGACAATGTGGACATATTACGGCTAAGAGAAATGTAATCCAGCCCTACGTTCACCATAAATCCAAGACGATGAGTTAACTCTTTCAACAACGGCTCTGCCACTACCATATGTGATTCTGAGAATGTCTGCTGCTGTAGCCACTCAAGAGCACGCCAGATAGACAGAGAACAGAACGCGTGAATTGAATGCTCACCAATGCGCACAGAAAGAGATTCTTTTTTCAATCGCGCGCCATCACAAGCCGGACAAGGATGGCTTTGTCTGTAGCGGGAAAGCTCATCACGCCATGCATGACCAAACTGCATACCACGTTCGAGTAAAGAAACAACGCCAGGCCAATCGCCTTGACCTTGAAATAACGCCTTCCATGCTTTAGCAGAAAAATCAGCGAAAGGAGTTTCCAGCGTAAAGCCGTTCTTTTTGCCCAGAGCCGTCAGGTCATCAGAATAACGTTCCATGACTTTAGGATTCTTCCAAGGCAACAGGCCGCCGGTTTTAAGGGATAAGCCCTTATTCGGCGCAAGTAAATTTGGTTCGAAATAGTCTACAGAACCGATACCGGAGCATCGGGAACATGCACCCTGTGGACTGTTGAAGGAAAATAGCTGTGGAGAAAGGCGCGGCAGACTGATCTTACAGGTAGGACAAACCGACTCAGTAGAAAGGGCTCTATCTTCACCACCGACAATGGAAATGATGAGTCTTCCTTCACCATATTTAAGCGCAAGTTCAACAGAGTCCGCTAAACGTCCGCGTAAGCCTTCCTTAATAACAAGACGATCGATAACAAGATCAAGTGTATGCTTCTTGTTTTTTTCAAGCTCTGGAGCGTCATCAATGGTATGCATTTCCCCATTAATGCGCACACGTACAAAACCCTGCGCCTTCAGCTTTTTGAACTTGTCAGCATGGGTGCCCTTCTGGTGTTCAACAAGCGGAGCCAACAGCATAAATTTTGTGCCGGTTTCCAGCTCTAAAATTTCATTAATGATTTCATCTGCAGCGCGGGCAGAAATCGGCTTGTCACACTTAGGACAATACATGGTTCCAAGGCGAGCATAAAACACACGCAGGAAGTCATAGATTTCTGTCACTGTACCCACTGTAGAACGCGGGTTACGGGTAGAGGCCGTCTGCTCCAAAGATATTGCAGGAGAAAGTCCTTCAATTTTATCCACGTCCGGCTTATCCATCTGCGGCAAGAACTGTCGAGCATACGCAGAAAGAGATTCCACATAGCGTCGCTGACCTTCTGCATATACAAGGTCAAAAGCAAGCGTAGACTTACCAGAACCCGACGGGCCACACACAACAACTAGCTCATCTCTCGGGATATCGAGAGTAAGATTCTTCAAGTTATGCTGTCGGGCACCTTCAATATGAATCACATTATCTTTGGTCATTGTTATCTCATATGTGCACTGCACTATTAGTAACTAGTTATCATTAAGAAGTAGACACTAGCAGTATGTAATCAGTTATCCAGTTTACGCAACCCCTGAATTGTGGAAAAGCAAGATTGGCAGAAAATCATGCCCACATCTTCACAGCTTTGTCTCAGTCAGCTATATTTTTTCAAAAAAACGAAAAAGATTACGTAAACCTGTTGACAGCGGGCGCTACTTCTCATAGACACATTTTCACACATGCCGGGATGGCGGAATTGGTAGACGCAGCGGATTCAAAATCCGCCGGCTTTACAGCTGTGGGAGTTCAAGTCTCCCTCTCGGTACCATGTGCATTTTCAAGGGGTTACGTACTGTCTTCACGACGGATCGTAATCCCTTTTTTCGTGCTTAAAGCCCGTTTTGGTACGGTCTTGGTGCGGTTCTGCGAATCTACCGCAGGAATACTGCCTTCATATCCTATCAAGAATACAACAAAAGATGCCGCAACAGCGGCCTCCTTATCCAACGCCGGCAGCGAAGCTCCGGCAAGGGCAACGCAAGCGTTCCCCCTACATCTCCCCCTCCTCTCTATCTCAAAGACCACAAGAAAGTCTAAAGGGCAGCTATTGCCCAACGATTGCACGCAGCATCGTAGGTTCTTTCCAGCCTTTCAACCCACAGGGGTCGTTTGGGGCGCGTTGCGTTTATGGATGCGATGTTTAGAAAAAAGTGAAAACTTGAAAATCGTGCAAGCTCACAGTTCATCAGCACCTCATTCGCTCCTGCAAGTTGGATGGATATTTGTTTCACGGAACTTTATCGCCTCAATCAAAATATCTTTGCACTATCGTTCGCATGAACTCTACGCCGTTTCTTTAAACTGGCAATGTGTCCCAACTCGCTTTGATTATACATTGGAGGTGGCAGCATGAGCCGTGCAAAGAAATCTACCCCTGCAACTTCTGTTGATAAACAACAGAAGACTGCCTCACCGAATAGTTCTCCCAGTAATTCTCCCAGTCCGGCAGAGGAAAACGCACAACCAGCTGCGCCGAAACTTACTGCCATCGAAGTTGCACAACTCAGCCAAGCAGACTTACGCGCATTGATACAAGCACAAGTAGCTGAAGAGCGACAATCAATATGGGAACAAACCAAGAAAAACTACCCGAACAAAGACAACGCGCCCAAGCGTCTGCGTGATGACCTAGAAACCCCACCGCCGCCGGCAATGGTTTGGCAGGTGTTACACGTTCCAGAAAAGCGTGGGCCGCGTGTTGAACGTCTGGTGGAATCTGTCCGCCGCCAACAGCTTGGTGATGCAGAGCTCTTGATCGATTTAATTGGTGATCAATTTTGCTACGACCACAAGCGGCAGCAGTTTATGCGATTCACAAACTCCCACTGGGAAGATGACGCAAAAAAACAGCATAGAAAAGAGGTTGTACAGCTGGCTGAACATTTTGACCGGGGCGCCAAAATGCAAAGCAAAAAAGCTTCTGAACTCCAAGAGCAGATTGAAATACTTGTCAAAAAAATAAGCGATGCAGACGAGCCTGCTCAAGCCGATCTTATTGCGCTGGCAGAAAAAGAAAAAGAATTATCTAAAGCACACTACAACAACAAAAAATTCAATAACCGTGCTGACAAGCTCCGTAACGATCGCCGCACTGTTGGCATCCTAAATATGGCAACTAGCGGTGAAGATACTCTTGGAATGGATGGTACCGAGTGGGACAAAGACCACACTCTGTTGCCCTGCGTTAATGGAGTTATTGACCTTAAAACTGGCCACCTCCTGCCGCCAGATCCGAAATACAAAATGCGTTATGCCTCGGAATGTGAATATCGTGGACTACATGAAGAAGCACCATTCTGGACTGATTTTCTTCACAAGGTGTTTTGCGGCGATCAAGAGCTGCTTGAATATTTTGAGAGAGTAATCGGCTATGCCGTCACTGGCCTAGACAGTCATAAAGAAATTTATGTTGCTTTTGGCCCCAGCGCCAACAATGGAAAATCAAGCCTCTTCGACACGATCAAAAATGTGGTTGGCGGTTATGCGTCAACAATAAGCAAGGGAGTACTCTTGCAAAGTGGAAAAAAAGTAGATGGCCCTGACCCTGCCCTAATCGTCATTGATGGTTTGCGTATGGCCATTGCTTCAGAGCCAGACCAAGGGGAAAAGTTCAACAAAGAAATTATCAAGCAAATTACCGGCTCTGATGAAATCAGCGCTCGCGGCTTGTACACGTCACAAGTGGTGTTCAAACCACGCTGCAAACTTTTTATCCACGCGAACTTCATGCCGCAAGTTAACGGGGCAGACAGAGCCTTTTTTAATCGCCTCCGTTTGATTCCATTCAATGCGAGTTTTACCAAAAATCTACATGAGGTGGATGAATCCAAGCATATCTACCTCGCCATGCCACGCAGTTTGGTGGACGAAAAGTTGAAAGAAGAAGCACCGGGTATTCTTTCTTGGATTGTGCGTTGCGCTCGAAAATTTCTTTCTGATCTTGCGCTTAACCCACCACTAAGTGTGATGCATGAGATCGAAAATTATAAGGAAGATATGGACCCTGTTGGGGCATGGATTAGCAACTGGTGCGAAGAACATCCACACGACTCAAATATCCACACTCAAGCCAAACATTTGTATGAATCTTTTGCCTGCTACTGCAAAGAAGAACTCAACATCGATGAGAAATATATCATTAGCAATCGCAAGTTTGGCGATCAAATGAAGCAGAAATTTACCCGTGGAAAAACCAACGTGTACCACTATGTTGGCATCACCATTAAGCCCGGATATCGAGCAGAAGATCGGCCTGAAAGTAATAAATAGGAAATCGACCTTTCGACTATTTTTGAGACAAACTATCGACTCAAAAAGGCGATGGTCGATTAACACAACAGCCCGTTTTTTAAGACTTTATCTTATTCTTTTCGACCTTCTTCGATCTTTAAAAGAAAAGTTAAGAGTAAAAAAAAGAAGAGAATAGGAAAAAAGGCTTAAAAACGCCCTCTTTGAAGACACTATTGAGAGAATAGTTTCCGGCAAAAGGTCGATAGAGGTCGAGCACTCGCTTAACTAGCTATATACAAAGGACTTTATACTTAATCGACGATCAATTTGAAGGTCGAGAGCCATTTCTGCAATAGTCGATAAAAACATTCGCTCAATACTTAGGCGGAGATAACTATGGGTTACGCATTAGAATTCCTTGGACACCATGAACGCGAAGTAATTGCACGTTCTCTTTTACAAGGCATTGATGAACAACACAGCACACAGGACAAGGTTTCTGCCCACTGCCCTATGCACACAGAAGGAACACCGGGTGGTGCCTTTATCTATTATCCTGAATGGGACATGGCCAAGTGTTATTCCTGTGGCGGTATTACCGACCTTATCGGGCTGTACAATTTGGCACACGGTAGGGAAACCGGAGATCCTGACGGGATGCGCGAGTTCATTAACGAATACGCGCAAGGGCAAACGGGCATGCGCTCCGCAAAGAACCGCGCCCGTGACGGAGAATTTGAACGAAAAGTAAACTTAAAGCCTGAAGAAAAAGCACCACAGCAATGGTCTGATCATGCGCTAAAGTTTGCCAAGCAATGCAACGAGATTTTGCTCAAGTCTCCTGAACTGCTCGAGCAGCTTTGGAACTGGGGCATCCAGATTGAAACTGTAAAAGAACAGCTCATAGGCTGGAACCCAGAACGTGCATTTCGCCCGTATTCTTCATGGGGCTTGGAAACTGAGAAAAACGAGAACGGTCGTGAACGCTGCATCATGCTTCCGGCAGGTTTTGTTTTCCCCTGCCTGCAAGATGGCGTTGTGACGCGCATGCAGATCCGGCGCGAAGATGGGCAGCCTAAATACTACCAGATCAAAGGTGGCGGCAAAGGCCCCGTGATCATCGGTAATCCGGACAGCAAGATTTTCGTACTGGTTGAAACCATCCGCGATGCGGAGCTGGCTTTTCAAGAATTAAAAAAATATGGCGCAGCTTCAATGGCTCTTGGCGGTGCTTCTGTTCGCCCTACTGAAGAACAACACGCCCTGCTGAACAAGGCCGACTTGATTCTTAATGCTCTGGATGCAGACCAAGCAGGCGCAACAAACAGTCACCACTTTGAGCCGTGGAACAACGCCCGTTTTGCCTGGATGAATATGTATCCAAACGCAGTGCGTTGGCCTGTGCCTCAGTCATGCGGAAAAGATTTGGGAGACCTCACCAATACACCGCTTTCTGTTGAAGCATGGTTTCTTGCCGGCCTTCCAGACCATATGAAGAAAAAAATTTCGATAGATACCGCTACGCAAGGGGATGCACAGGAACAGACAGCGCACCAAGAAGAGGATGTCGCAAAGCAGCCTGTGCCGCAGCAATCAGCCGATGTTGTAACAAAAGAGACTCCAGTATTGAAACCTGTTCCAAGTTCAGCCCGTATTGTGCGCCCACTGCCGCCACCGGAAAAAATACCGATCGAAGTCTATAAAAAGCTGCATGGATACGCGCAACCAAGAGGGGCACAACTTGTTCTTGAAAAAGGAAAGTTAGAAATTAAGTGGCGGCAAAATGAAGATAGGAAACTAATCAACTGGGGCAAACGCTCATTAGATGGACAACCGACAATGGTTGAATTGCTCAAGAAGTATATGGAGGCAGCGTAGCATGGCAGGACGTATTTTTGAAAACCCGCACCAAGTGCATCAGTATCTCACCAACGAGTGTGGCTACCAGTGTTCCGACGGCAAAGTACGCAAGGCTATAGCTGCCCGTAAAATTCGATCACGCAGAGGCGGTGGCTTTTCTCAAGCAGAAGTTGACCAATACGGCCATAGCAATCTTGAGAAGAAAATTACTGTAGCTTCCCCACAGGATAGCATCCCAGTGGGTGGTGATGGTCTTGCACCGGAAGCAAAAACAAAGGCAGAAGCAAAGCTGAAACAGGTGCAAGCAGAACGGGCGCAATTTCTGCTGGATAAAGAGCGCGGCAAGTTTATTCCCACCACAGTAATGGAAGCTGAGCTGGGGCAACGCGCTAAAGCATTTAAGCTAGGACTGGAAAAGTTTGCTCCTGATAATGCCGTAAAAGTTGCTGAGATATTTGGCGGCTCCGAATCAGCTGCCCGAGAATTATGCACCCGTCTCAATGCAGATCCGGAAGAAGGAATCCCGCTGGTAATTGATTTTACCCATTCACGCATTGAGCACTTTACGCGCATGTGGCGCAAACAAATGGTTCACTTCTTGGATTCATACGCCACTGGCACATGGTGGACAGAAGAAATGCAGCAAGCCTGGGAAAAAATGCTTGAAGCTGAGGAGAATAAAGATGCAGCCTAGCCCGATAGCTTTAACGCAAAGTGAATGTGAATTCTTTTCCATGCCGGAAGCCATGCGCAGCTTTGATTGGATTCGTAAAAACGTGCGCGTTGTAGCAGGCCCGTACAAAGGACAGCTGTGGAATCCGGCAATATCTCCCAGCGCTGAAGAAATTCTTGATATTCTGGATGATGAGCAGGTGCGTAAGGTGTTTTTGATTGCGCCTTCACAGTCTACCAAAACAACGATTATTATTACGTGGCTGCTTGCAGCGCTTATGCGCAGACTCGACAACGTGGGCTATGGTCTTGCGGATGAAAGTTCTGTGCGCCGAATGTTTACCAAAACGCTGCATGAATATTTCCGGCTCTGCACCCCTCTAAAAAAGAAACTGAAAGGCATTGATGCCCTACAGAACACAGAAATTCAGTTAACCGGTGGAGCTGCCCTTCTCGGCATGTGGTCTGGTTCTGACTCCCGCGCCCGTTCTTTTTCTGCACCTATCGTAATTGTCGATGAAGAAGACAGCTATCAGGACAAATCTGCAGTACTAGCAATGGAAGAACGAACAGACGCTTACACAGGGCTTGGGCTTTCCAAGATCGCGCGATTATGCCGCCCCAAAGGGAATGAGGATGAGTCCACAATCTGGCTTGATGCCAACGCCGAGGCCGATACATGGCTAGTGCGTGAAGCTGTATGCCCCGTCTGCCGTACTGCACAGATAATGGAACACCAGAATATTGTAGCGCGTGATGGTAGCACAGACCCGCAGCGTATCCGCCGTGAAAAGCTTGGGCGTTACCAGTGCGAAAAATGCGGCTATTTGTGGACAGATCAGGCGCGAAACCAAGCACTAATGAACGGCCAGCTTGTTTCCCTCCGTGGTAAGCGCAAAGGGGCTGTTGTTGTGGCTGTGCATATGCGCGCATGGGAATCTCCACTTGTGTCGCTCTCTGACATTCTATGCCAGTGGTTTGAGGCGCAGGGACACCCGCGCAAGCTTCAGCGCTTCGACAACAATGTGTGTGCAAAGCCCTATAGATTCGTGCAGCTCAAGCAGAGCGAAACAGAACTGGAGCGTTGCATCTCCAAGCACCTTCCTGTTGGCATAATTCCGGACTGGGCAAAGTGCCTGACCTTTGCAGCTGACATGCAGAAAGATCACTTTAAATATTCTGTCTGCGCGCATGGCCTGCCCCGTGCTGAGCATGTTGTGGATTATGGCGTGGTACGAACCTTTGAAGAGTTGCAACAGCTCATTTTCGAAAGCCGGTACA
Organism: Halodesulfovibrio sp. MK-HDV; assembly: GCF_009914765.1. NCBI lineage: Bacteria > Pseudomonadati > Thermodesulfobacteriota > Desulfovibrionia > Desulfovibrionales > Desulfovibrionaceae > Halodesulfovibrio > Halodesulfovibrio sp. MK-HDV. The sequence continues at coordinate 36,596 of NZ_WYDS01000022.1, forward strand.
AAACGCTGGAAGGAAATGAGCTTGGAATTTGGCGCGCTGCAGTCGATACCGGCGGCGGCAAAAACAAGGACGAACAAACCACCAGAACCATGCAGGCATATTTATGGCTGCTGTCTCTGCGTCCGGGTGTTGTGTTTGGAACAAAAGGTATGAGCCGCATTCGTGTCGGTGAAGCCGTCTATCACAAAGTGCTGGATAAGTACCCAGACGGACGCGCCATACGAGGCGGCTTGTCTCTGCACTTTATCGATACAGACCTATTCAAGCGTGACTGCTTCTGGAGATTAGCTGAAGGCTGGGAAGAAGAGCCGATAACCTTCCACAGCGACACCACACAGGAATACCTCAAAGAAATTGCTTCAGAAGAGCTTGAACGACAAAAGAACGGCAAAGAAGTATGGGTACGCAAGCGGGCTAACCACTGGCTGGATTGCCTGACAACACACCTCACCCTTGCCCACTGGCAATGGAAGCCAAGCTTAAATGAACTTGCAGGCAGTATGCAGGAAGCAGCTCCGGTGGAAGATGCAGCAATTGATGCGAAAGAGAAACCAAAGAAACAGGAAAACCCGTTCACAGATGGCATGACATTATTTGGAGGTGAGTATGAATAAAAAAGCAATCGTTACAATTATCGCTCAAGCAAAATCCGGCGTTGATTACGGAACACACGGGGCAATCTGCCCATGCTGCGGAAAACGTGCGCGCGTTCATACCACCAAGAAATCAGAGGGCGGTATCCGCATTCGCTACCACAAATGCAAAAACCCCGATTGCCTATTACAGCAGATCGGGGTGGATATTAAGAGTGTGCAATGTGATGAGGCGGCTTGATATCATTCATACTAACATATAGATATACCGACTTATAAGTAATGAGGTGTAAATGAACCAAAGTATATCTTTCTGCCCATGGGAACACCAATGTGGATGTCAGTGCCCAGACTATGATCAAGACTTTGACCAAGCTATTGCTAAAGAACTTAACGCACCACTCACATTGGAGCAAATCCAACATACCAATATAACGTGGTTTGCGAGTCTCGAATATGACGGAGACCATTTTATAAAAGATCTAGGGATAACAACACAAAAAGGTTTGTACATAATATGGAATAAAGATGATTATTGTCCTAATCACCAGTTATTTCAAATGACCGCGTTATATGTCGGCAAGGGAGATATTTTAAATCGGATGGTTTATCATGTGAAAACAAAAGATTTTGGTGAAAATATAAATCTATACGCAACATACCTTGAATTTCCAAATAGAATAGCAAAGTATGTAGAACAGTTACTGCTTGATCTATACGATTTCCCAATGAATACATTCGAAAATTATGGGGAAAAACCATTGTATGCATTCTTCACACAGTGTGAAGTCGATTAAGTTTCCTTAGTAAAAACCCCGATTGCCTATTACAACAGATCGGGGTGGATATTAAGAGTGTGCAGTGTGATGAGGCGGCTTAGGCTCATGATCATCCATGAAGCAGGGAAATCTTTCGAGTATATAACTTGAAATTCTGTTGATCTCGAAGTCAGTTGTAGAGCCATAAGAGTTTATCTTTTTCAGCTTCCCCTTTGCACCTTGCAACACTTCAAAGCATTCACGGAAAAATTGCATGAAATTTTCGTCTGATTCTAATCGTGATAACTGCAAAATATCAGTGAGATATTTTTGGAAATCTCGTGTGATACGCAGCAAAGGGAAATACGGTTTTAACTCTTTTTCAAAGCAACTAATCTCGACAGCTATAAATATTAAAAAGTTGATTTTGCTTTCACCAGCAACAGCTAATTTATTACACCCCCTCATTGTCTTTGTGAACAAAAACAAAACATCAGGTGATGAATATTGAGGTGCAGTAAGATTTGTCTGATTTGCAAAGTAGACTAGCTCATCAAATACTGTATGCATCTTTTCTCTATAACTGTTGATATCAGCTATATTTAAGCCCAACGGTTTCCCATTTTTCGTTGTCACATCTCCAAAGGCTAGTTGTTTTTTTGTTGAACTGATGAATAATGCTTCTGGAATCGTTTTTACTAGGTCTTTAAACATATCTATAGCTCCTAACGGCTCCTCAAAGCTTGAGCCATATTTGAGAGCTAATCCATCATGATACTTATTAAAATACAAAAGTACTCTTCTATTTGGAATCAGATCTTCTTTTGATAAAGCATTTGGAAAAATTTTTCTGTATAACTTTAGTTTATTACGAAAAACAAATTCATTACCAACAGCTTCTTCAAGATATTCAAGCAATAATAAAAATTCTTTTTTGTGATCAGCAAATGCCGTTACTTCTGTTATTTTTTTAGCATGCAATAACGTCGCAAGAGTAAAAAAAGCAGCCATCCCTGTAAAACATCCAGCAGCCATAGCACCTACTGATGCCCAATCTATAACATCTGATCTTACATTTGGATCAAAAGCTATGTATCCTCCGACAGCCCAGTAATGAATAAGAAAAAGAAGCGGCACAACTCCAAAGAACAAAGCAACTTGAACGGCTTTGTCTTTTACGAAGCTCGCAGCCCTTCTAAAGAACTTAAAATCTGAAAACACTCCTATCTCCCCCAAAATGATTAACGCTATATAGATATACTCAAGAACGACACTACGAACTATGGTCATTACTGCCTCCGGCTTTGAGGTAGCGCTTTCCTGAAAGCAAATCAAATAAATAAATCGGATAGTTAGAAAAGTTCAGAATAGGGAATGCTCCTGCAATCCCTTGACACCACACACAATCACATGCTTAATGGGTATCGGTGCTTAGAACACACCTAATACATAGCGGACAACCGCTCCCGTCAGCAGTGGCTTTTTTGTGCCCTTTTTCCGACGTTCCGTGGAATTAGTGCATCCAAATTTATTTTGCCTCTATTTTGTCGGGAGTCTGCAAGCCATACAACACCCGTATGGGAAAAGTTTGCAGGGCGCACTATGTAGCGTTGTTCTAAGCTCCCGACATTTTTTATTTTGGTTCTTAGAACAACCGATATACATAGGAGGCATCATGCCTAATTCCACTTCATCCACTGCTCTTATCGATCACTTAGGTGAAATTCTCTACCCTATCCAAGCCTACGCAGAACTACTCCAGAAAAGCGATGCAGATATTGCTTTTATCGCGGGTAATGTTCTTATTTCTCTCTGCAATGATGCAGAACGCAGAATGGAACAATTAACCGACGGTATGGAAAATCAATTCGGATCTCTTGCGGTGAAAGGATCTCTCGTAAAAGAGATTGTGCGAGGAGGCTAACATGATGGGCAGTAACATCCCCTATCAGATAAATTATGTGTAAGAAAAAACCCCGATTGCCTGTAAAGGCAGTCGGGGTGAATTTTATGAAAGTACAAAATGATGAAGCGGCTTAATCTTCTTCCATGTCTCTTCTGCACTTCTCAGTAAAAGGTACACAAGGTACTATCTCATAGTCTATGTAGGTCTCATTCGTTCTAATATCTTTATTTTTTTCATCAAAGAAAACAGGGTGCTGAGATTTTGTGGAATAGCTCCTGCCTTTAATAATATCTGTCATTTCAACTAAATCTTCATCTAAAATCTCTAGCTTTAGGTACCTTGTCTTACTCTCAAAAACTACAGATTTCTGTGTAACTTTGATATCTTTTTTATCAAAAAAGTCTTTTGGGTAATCAGCACAATACATTTTTAAAGTTTGTGCATATGAACTATACACAGTTCTTAAGTTGAAAGATTGAATAAGTTTTTCTGGAGTAATTGAGGCCCCATATGAAGAGCTAACACTAGCCAGTAACATAATTGCGATAAATATCGCTTTGACTCTGTTCATATTTCTGACTCCCAATAATCAGCTTCATATTTTCTTCTTGAAGAATAATCATCACCAAAGTTTCGTAATGTTGCATGAGCCTTCTTCCAATCTTGCTTCGTCACATGACCCCAAAATATCGGTGCTCTTGTCCCATACTGATAGCTAACTGAAGCAATGACCGTTTGTTTTTTGGAAGAAAGACATTCAAACTTTACTTTACTATCCCGATTATATCTTCGCACTACTTTAGCTGTTTCATCCTTTTTGACTTTCCAATAAAGCTCTGTGCCTTCAGTAGATGAAATAGTTAAAGGCTTCTTAGCCAAAAAATTATAAGCAGTCATTTTTGTTTTCCCTAAGTAAGGGGTAAACTTAGTGATTAATGCCGTAGACAGATTCATTTTTCGTAAATCAACCAAACTATGATGTCCTAAGTCAAAGCCACAACCAATAGTTACTCCGCTTTGGCTCTTTTTAGGATTAGGAACGTTTGCAGTAAGGATAAATCCCTCTCGTGCTTTAATGAAGTCGTAATCGATGTCTACCTTGCACACTTTCTCTTTCCCACAATTCGGGCAAAGCTTAAGAGTCCTAATGTTTACAACAGCGCAAGTCGAATCAACTAAACTCTCCCGAAAGGCTAATATAGTTGGGATTAATATTTTTTCTTTCGATGCATAACAAGCATTTTCCTGCCGTTGATAAGTCTTAGGTTTCTCTACTGGTTGCTTTTTTAGAACGATCTGGTAAGTTAATCTTTTCACCTATCGAAAGTAACGACGAAGTACGAAACTTAGGATTTAATGTTCTAAGTTCATCGACTGTGGTGCTCTTCTTTTTTGCTATTTTTGAAAGAGAATCTCCACTTACCACTTTGTAAGTTGGTGCAGGGGGACGCTCAATAACTTTTTCGTCTAATGTTGCACGAAGAGCCGCAACATCTATCTCAACACCATATTCATTAAGCCAATTCCCAGTTTCAGCTAGTGCGATTTCAGCAGCAGTAATTTTCTTTTTTAAATATACAAGGTGCTGTCCAGTAACAACGCTACCATTTAACCGACAATAGATAAGAATGTGATGATGAGTTTTAGTAATTACAATTTCATCACTTAAAGTTTTCAAATGAGAACGAGTTACTGCAAAAATACACTCGTCCTTATTCGCTGTTACTTTAAACTCTTGAATAAGCTTCTTCTGATAAAAATGGTAGAAATACCCTTCTGTAGGAAAACCTAGAAGTTCATCGATCTGCACAGCTGGTATCACGGGAATCAAAACTTCATTTGCTTTCGAAGGCTTCTTTTCAAACAAATTCACGTCACAGGCAAACAGGTTACTCCCGCCTCCAATTCCGCTTTGAGGCTTGTAATATAATTTTCTCTTTTTATCAGAGGCTGCTTTGGTAGAAAGCCAAACGGTGTCCGTAGCAGAAGTATCTTGTGCTAACACCAAGCTAGCCTCTTCATCTCTTAGTTCAGCCAAATTAAAAGTTCCCGGAGCATATGTTGTTCTCTTGTCAGAGGGACATACTATCTCAAGATGATAACTATAATTTTTTTCTGGCTCAGTTCGCGTAGCCGCTGCAACTTCTTGAGATACGTATTCAGGTTCTTCTGCAGGTGGCAGACTGTCGCTTGAATCACATACTGCAGAACTCGAAAATTCAGGTGAGGATGTAACAAGCCTGTTTTCAGCATGCGTTATAGCCTCTGATGAAAGTGTCATCGCATGCGAATTATTTAAAGTCAGTTCTCCATCGACATCACTAAAAAGCGGTGTATCTGGTGATGCTGAAAGAAGGAACAGCTCTCCCCGTTGCAAATCATGTTGAATAGACCGCAACATTCTTCCTGTAGGCAATATCCGCTGCAATTCAGCTTTTGTAACTGCATCAAGATTTCCTTCTATCAGCGTTGCGTTATCTCTGCTAAGCTTTTCAAATCGTTCAAAGTAATAACTCATAATTTTATCTATATGTGTTTGTTGTTATATTGAAAACTTTGCATAACGCTAAATTATTTAAAAAAGTAAAGGCGATTAAGGCTGCTTTTCCCAGAGAATACAATAAACCCCGATTGCCTGTTATAGCAGATCGGGGTGAAGTTATGAGTGCATGGTGTAATGAGGCAGTTTAAGCCGCTTTTGGAGTAAATTTGATGGTAGATAATATTTTTGTGACCTGTTTGACTACCGAAGCATCTTCACAGGATATTTTATCTTTCTCGAACTGAAGCCCATTCATAATAAACTGCAGTTGAATATGTCCATCAAAGTAAAATTTCTGTGCTGCTCCTTCGTTGGTAAGAATGTGATGTAGCAACCGAACATTTTGAATAAATAAATATTTTCCCTTATCAGTAAGTGAAAGCAATTTCCAGTAAGCTCTTACGGGATCTTGAAAAAAATTATCAGTAAAGGGGAGTAAATAAAAATATTTTCCTGTTGCAAGGCTGCCATTTTTAAAAAGAAATATAAATGTCGAGCTGATATTAATTTGTGAAAGTTCAGCAGAAATCTCAAATGGATCATTTCCAGAATAGCTCAATAAGGTGTTAACTACTTCTTGCACTTCTTGTAAGCATTCCTCTGCTGAGAATATATTAAGTCCAGTTCGTCTTGCATTAAGTACGACTTGGCCTACTGATGTTTCGGAATTTGAATAAATTAGTTGCAGTTGATTTAATGTAATCGCTGAAAAGTTAGAGATTAAATTTTCCCCATATATCATCGGCCTAATTGAATTTGTATTTTTCCCATCAAAAAGATTGGAGACATGCAGCGCATTTGTGTAGCAAGAGTCCACATTGGATTTTAACTCAAATAAAAAAGCATTGTCATTAATTAGTGAGGTTAGGCTAACATTTCGGATAGTATTATTGGGAAAAATTTTTTTATAAAGATTCTCTTTATCAGAAATGGCAAAACGATTTTGGTATCGCTTCTCTACTGCTTCCAATGTTTCAAAGAAGATTGTTTTATGTTTATGATATTGATCCAATACTGCAAGCTCAGTTTGTACTGTACGTTGCCCAGAAAGTTCCTCATGTTGATATTTGACCATTGCGATCATTGCGACTGAGAAAAAAGGAGCCATTGTACCAACAGCAGTACTTATTGCTATAAACATTCTTTTATTTTCTGGCGCGTCAAACATACCCAAAAAAAATATCGCCATAGGGATACTAAACCCCAGCGCTATAAAACTGCCTACCCATGGAAACTTACTAAAATCCTTCACCACCTTCTGAAGATGCTTGGTTCCAGAGTACAACGCGTAAAGAATAAAACCACAGAAAAGAAATAATAAACCAATAACAATTAGTAATCCAATCAGACTCGTTAATTCAACGTCCATCACCACACCTATCTTATTTTAATAATTTGTTTTTTTTAAAACATAAAAATAAAACGTAGGAAAGTCCTATTAATAGGAGTTTCCTACTCCCTCCTCTCTCCCCCAATATGTAAAGCTAACGGCTAATCACACCATCTCGGTTTGATTAGCCTTTTTTATTTACAGGGGGCAGCATGTCAGATTTACAACCAGCACAAATTACCACTGAAGAGCGCCTTGCTTTGTACCTTGCGTGTGAGAAGGCAATCTTAAACGGACACCAATCGCAGACCATTGATGGCACCACGTATACACGTGCCGATCTTCGTACTGTTCAGATGAAAATTAAAGAGCTCCAGTACGAACTTAACGCTGACAATGCTTCCTTCACACAAACACCGGTGACATTTGTATGAGTGAAGTTCAGCGTTCCAAATTTTATGACGGGTTAACAGACCTCGTATGCTCCGTGCTTGCCGTGAAAAATCCCCACGCGGCTATGCAGTATCGTGCAGAGCGGAACCAGCAGTATTTGTATGCTGCTGGTTCTCGCCAGCGGAAACCGCATGCCATGCGCCCCAACAATAAATCTGCTGATGAGCTGATCACAAAAGACATGAGCAATGCCCGCGCAGAATGCCGGCAGCTGGTTAGAAACAACCCTAACCTTGCCGGTGCGATGCGTGAAATGGGCAACAATGTTGTGTTTAAAGGGATTATCCCACAAGTGCAGCTCACAGAAAAAGCTGAAAACACCAACATAGAACATGAGTGGAAACGCTGGAGCAGGCAGGTAAAGCTGCGTCGCAAGCTGAAACAGACAGTGACGCACCTGTGGCAGGATGGCGGAATATTCTGGTATTTCGCACCGTCTAAAACCTTGCATGAACGTGGCGTAGTTCCACTCAATTTAGAACTGCTTGAAGTAGATCATCTCGATCACATGCTTAATGCAGAGCTTGAGAGCGGTAACGTGATTAAACACGGAATCGAATACAACTCTGAAGGCTTTGTAGTTGCGTTCTGGCTATTTGAAAACCACCCGGGAAGTACTCACGGGATGGTGCGTGGCAGCTTGTACAAATCCAAACGCATTGATGCCAACCAGTGCCTCCTCATTGCAGATCCTGATCGCGCTTCACAGTCTCTCCCTATTCCACGACTTGCCAGTATCGTCGTTATTCTGCGTGACTTTGAGCAGTACCAGAACTTCGAACGTCTGGCTGCGCGCCTTGCAGCAGCCTTCTCCGTTATTGTGAAAGAAACTTCTGGGCAGCCACATGCCGGACGCGGCCTTGATGGTAGCGCAAGTTCTGCCACTAGTGCTGACAAGGCAAGAATCCCTGCAACAGAAGCATTCATTAATCCAGGTTCTATTACCCGCCTTCCGGAAGGACTTGACCTGGAGACTATCTCCAACCCGCGCCCTAGCAACACCTACAGCGATTACTCGCGAAACAATCTGCAATCTACATCCACCGGTGTTGGTCAGTCTTACGAAACATTCACCAACGATTTTACAGCCGCTTCTTTCTCCAGCGTGCGCCAAGCCATTTCAAAAGAACGGCGCGGCTACATGGAGCAGCAGCAATCTCTTATTGAAGATGCGCTTGATCCTGCTTTTGAGCTGTGGTGCAAGTTTGCCTATTTGTTCGAATTTATCAGCACTGAATCCGTGCCAGTGGCTTGGCAAACCCCCGGCTGGGAATACATCAACCCGCTGCAGGATGCGAACGCAACCAAGGTGCTTATGGAACTTGGACTTGAGAACAGCATCGATGCTGCAGCTGCACGAGGTCGCAACTATGAAGACAACGTGAAGAAGCAAGCCCGTGCAAAGCAGCTGACCAAAGATGCCGGACTGGAAGATAAGGAGCAGACCGATGCTGAAACCGCGTAAAGGCGAAGGCAAGCAGGCGTTCTTTAAGCGCGCTGTTTCCCAACTGAAGAATGCAGGGAAAAACGATGCTGACGCGGTGGCAGAAGCCTCCGCAATTTGGAACCAGCACAACCTTGCAGACGGCGGCAACGGCATGATGCGTCTGTTTGCTCCTGTTGAATTCCTTAGTGAAAGCGATGAAGAGCAAACACAAGAACGGCGCTTCTCCATCCTCGCATACAGCGGCGATGTTGTTCACCTGGAGTGGTACTCATTCATTATCAATGTGAAGGGCATCAAACATAAGGCCACCTTCCCGTGTTTACGTGAACATGCGCGCGATCGCATCGTGGGTACGCATGACAAGGTTTCCAAAAAGAACAACCAGCTCTTCTGCTTTGGCAAATTCCATAACACCGCAGATGCAGCTGAAGTTCTGGAACTGGCAGACGACGGTTTCCCTTGGCAGGCATCAATGGGCATCTGGGCGCACAAGGTTCGGTTCTTAGAAAAAGACGCAAAAAACAAAGTGAACGGGCGCGAAGTTATTGGCCCGCTTTACATTTGGGAAGAAAGCGAAATGAAAGAAAACAGCATTTGCTCGTTGGGAGCAGATGGTGAAACGGCGGCAATAGCTATGAGCTGCCCCACAAATAATACGGAGTTTTTTATGGAATACTCAAAAGAATTGAAGCTGGCCTTAGGTCTTGCCGCCGACGCCTCCGATGCAGAGGTGGAAGCTGCTCTTGCAAAACTTAATCTTAGCCTTGGAGAGAATGCAGCAGAGTCTGCAATTTGGGCAGCGCTTGCTGCAGGCGGACACCTTGCAGGACCTGATGACGGTGGGACTGAAGAAACACCACAGCCAACGACACCAGCACCTGCAGTTAACCTTTCCGGCGGTGCTCCAGCTCCGGAGGCAGCCAATGTAAAAACCATTGTTGCCCAGCAGCTTGATCAAAGACTTACGGCAGAACGCACCCGTGCAGCTGATATTCACCAGATAGCCGCAAAGCTAAGTCTTGGTGAAGACTTTGTTCAGGAACACATCAACAAGGGAACTTCTAAAGAAGATGCCCTTTCTCTTGGAGTTGACCTTGCCTCCCAGCGCACTCCTTCCTTTGGTGTGGGCGGCTTAACTGAAGGCACAAGTGAATCAGACAAAATCCGTAAGCTTGCTGCTGAAGGACTTTGCTACCGCCTAGGTTTGACAACTAAAGAAAAGCTTTCTGACGGTGCAAACGAGTTCACCGGCATGTCTCTTTTACGCTTGGCAGCCATGCAGCTTTCCCGCTCCAACATGCCTGTTCTGCAAATGAGTCCTGACCAGATTGCACGTGAAATTCTGAAGCCTGCAGCACGGCTCCACGCTTCGACCGCAGATTTTATTCACGTGTTCCGCGATGTGGCAAACGTAGCTTTGCAAAAAGCCTACGCAGAATCCCCTATTACCTTTGAAGGATTGGTCAGCATTGTAAGTGCATCCGACTTTAAAGAAATGCACGGGGTAGCACTTTCTGAAGCTCCAGATATGGATCTCATCGCTGAAAACGCCGACTACCCAGTGAAAACTCTCTCCGATAGCGGAGAAAGCTACCACATTGGCAAATACGGTGAAATCCTCCGCCTCTCTTACGAGATGATCGTAAACGACAACTTGCGAGCCTTCACTCGCATTCCGCTTCTTTTCGGTGCAGCAGCGCGTCGCAAACAAGGTGACCTCGTTTACGGCCTTATCACAAGCAACCCTAGCATGGCCGATGGCAAAAAATTGTTTTGCGCTGATCATGGCAACCTGTGCCCAACAGCAGAGGCTGGAAAAATTAGTACCGCTTCACTTTCTGCAGCACGCAAAGCCATGCGTAAGCAAAAAGGATTAAAAGGCGCGACGCTAGATATTCGCCCGCGCAGCTTACTTGTACCGACCACGCTGGAAACTGACGCAGAAGTCATGCTGCGTTCCATGTCCGCTCCGGAAGGTAACAACGCAGGTGTGACCAACGTGTTCCAGAACAGCCTTGTACCGGTTTCTGATCCACGCCTTGACGATCACAGCGAAGGCGCTTGGTACACCGTGGCTGACCCGAATCAGGTGGACACAATCGAAATCGCGTACCTCGACGGCAACCGCCAGCCTGAAATCTTTGAAGACGAAGATTTTAACTCTGACGGCATCAAATACAAAATCCGCCAGTGCATGGGCGTAGGTCTCATGGATCACCGAGGCATGTACATGAACCCGGGGCCTGCACCAGCCTAATAGCAACAAAGTTCCACGAATAGATCCCCTCCTCCACGACCGCCCTGTCTGGCTGTGCTCTCCTCCACACGCCGGACAGGGCAATAAGGAAACAAGATGCAGGAACTAGTACAGACGTATCTACAACAATTTACCAGCAACGCAGATTTAAAAGGCACCTCAGCTTTACTCGGTGCTGCGCTTGGTGCTGTGTTTGGTGGTTCCGTCCCGCTCATGTCTGCCCTTGTAGCATTGTGGGTGCTGGATTTTGTTCTTGGATTTAAACGCGCATGGCGACTTGGCAGTCTTTCCAGACACAAATTCAGAGCAGGACTTTTTAAAATTGTGCTCTACATGATCACGATTCTTGTAATGGGGCTTACCGAGTTTTCCCTGGGCAACCTTCTGCCCATACGAGATTTGATGATCTCTTATCTATGCGTCACAGAAGCTCTTTCCTGTATCGAGCATTTATCTTTTTTTGGGGTGCCAATTCCGCAGGCGTTACGCGATCGCTTAAAAAATTACCGCGACTGTTTGCACGAATGCCAGCTGCCACAGGGAGGTTCTAAATGAGAAACCTTACAGGCTACAGAACAGACCATTTTGCGTTGTATGAGCTGCTGCCCAAATACCAATATTCCGTACTTTCAAAAGCAACCGGCTGGGGGCTTTTTGATCCGCGCATGTTGTGGACGCTTGATCGCCTGCAGGAGCGTTTCGGCACTGCCACAATGAATGACTGGTACTGGAACGGACGTAACCAGTTTCGTGGATGGCGTCCCTTTGATTGTCCTGTGGGTGCTGATCTTTCCTCCCATAAGTTTGGCCGCGCTGGGGACATAATCTTTAAGAAATATCCAGCTGAAGAAGTCCGCGTTCACATCTTAGAGAATCCTGACGACGAAGCGTACCAGTACATTACCTGCATTGAAATGAATGTGAGCTGGTTTCATTTTGATACCCGCAATCACAACACAGCAAACGGTCTTTTGAAGATCTACCCATAGGAGAACATCATGAAACGACTCGTTGCATTTGCCCTGGTAATTGTTTTTTGCCTGCCGCTGGCGGGCTGTGATGACTTGGCGAAGAATACCGCAACGGTTTTGAAGGCATGTGACATTGCCTACAACGGCATTATGGACGGTTCCGCAGTTGCCTTTAAACAAGGCTTCATCACCAAAGATACAGTTGCCCGTGTAGCGCATATTGCCGCCATATATCACAGCAGCTGGAAAGCTGCCTGTACCGCCTTGGAAGAATACAAAATTGCAGAAGAATCCGGTGATTCTGTCAATAAGGAGGTAAAACGCATTTCTTTAAATGCTGCGGTTTCCCTAGCACGAACCCGACTTGATGAACTCAAAACCTATTGGCACGAAGCTAAAGGCGCATACACCGAACTGAAGGAAAAAAGCGATGAGTAGAAACGACAAGATTCTCAATATTATCGAGCTCACTCTCGAAGTTGGTCCCGACATTGTTCAGGGGATTATCGACTTATGCCGCTCTGGAAATGTTACCCCTGAATCAATCCGAAACATGAAAGAAGCTTCTAAAGATCCATACGAGATTCTAGCAGAACACGGCATTACGTTTGAGAAAAAATAGGCAGCGCCATGAACGACTCATTCTTTGAAATTCAACAACGCGACCTTGCCGTCCTGATTGAGGAGCACGGGGAAACTGTGACGCTAACACAGAACAAGGCAGATACGCCCATCAATATGATGATCAGTTCTGTGCCCGATGCTCCCAATTGGGTGCGCGAATACCGCCAGCGAGATGAAACAAACTGGTTTGTGGCGCGTGTGGTTGGAAGCGATTTGCCGACCGGTTTGAGTGCAAAAGTGGCGGTTACAGACAGCATTGGAACCAAGTTCACCATGCAGGATTTTAAGCCCATTGGCAGGCCACACAACGGCAAGTTTGTTGGCTACATGTTGGCGCTGGTAACAAACACACGCCTTGGCGGGCTGTAATGGCAAAGTTGCATGGCAGCATGGCCTTGTGCCGAGTGGAAGATGAGGCACAAGGCCAAATGGAATGGCTTGCAAAGCACTTTCCTAATGAGTTTGGCAGAGCGCTGCGCCATGTGGGCTGGCGGTACAAACAAGCAATCAGCGGTGCAATCTATGCAGGCGGCAGCCCTGCGAACTCTAACCCCAAAGTTTCTCTCATGCGTCAGTATCGGCGCATGCACATGCTGAAATCTGCGGGACAAGGCAGCCAGAGCGCACAGAGCAAGCTTGGGTTTAAGCGCAAAAGTAAAAAGCAAAAGTGGCTGGAGAGAAACGGCGCGACTCCCACAAGGGACATGACCCGTTGGAAACGATGGGGACGTTTAGGACGCGAGCATTCTTTTCAGGGCAGCTTAGCAAACACCGTACGCTACAAATATTATCCGGACAGTCAGGTTGTACGCATCGGCTTTTTAACTCCTTCAGCTGCAAAAGCAGCAGAAGCAGTTCAGGCCGGTAAACGCGGCGCAGATGGCAGCATGAACTTTACCCGCAGGCAGCCGGTGACAGATAAAATGCGTCGGGCTTTTTGGGCAGCCGGTGTTCCCATCAGCAAAAACACAACCGTGCTCGAGCAACCAGAGCGTCCTATTATTCAGCCGGTGTTTGATCTTATGAATCCGAAGTTGCCGCAGATCGTTGAAAAGCGAATTTACAGCATCATTCAGAAATCAAAGGGAAGCGTATGGCCTCTGCTACCAGTTGGAAGATAATTGAAAGTTTTGCAGCTGCACTGCGTAACCACGCCGCATTGAATGCATGGGCGCTGGCTGAGTATGAGCAGCCTTTGCGTGTTTTGCAGGGCATCAACATGGCTGCGCTTCCGCGAGAAGAAGATTGCCCGTTGATCGCACTTGTTCCGGAGAGTGGAAAGTTTGGGCGAATTGCAGAGCATGCAACAACCATCCGCGTGATCCTGACGGTGAACGATGAGCGCTTTGTGGATGATGAACTGGCAGGACTAAAGCAGCTTGCCACAAATTTTGGTTTCCTAGTTTTGCAAGCGCTGCAAGACGGGGAAGACGGTTTTTACATTGGCGAAGTGACAGACCTGTACGAGCTTTCCGACTTTCCGTTGCTGTACAGAGAATTGCGCGTAACGGTTACTGGCTCTACCTGCATCGGCGGAGCCGACTTATAAGGAGAATTTTATGACACAGGCAAAAGGAAGTAGCGCCAAGGTTGTTGCCGGATTTGAGGGCGCATACAAGGCAGGTGCAGGCGCAAAGGGAACTGTTATGCCGCGCGTAAGCTTTTCCGGCGGTGCATCGCGCACGTTGAACACATCAAGCGTGGTTACAGGCAGCAGAAGCCCTTCCGCACCGAGTGCCGGCAATACGGATTACTCAGGCAACATTGTTGTGCCGGTGGATGCACAAACCTTTTTGATCTGGCTGATCGCATTGTTCGGCCTGCCTACATCAACAGCTGATGGCGATAATTTCAAACACGTTTTTACTCCCAATGAAACACAGCCTTCCTTGTGGATTGAAAAGCAGTTTCCGGAACTATCTAGCTACATGCTGGGCTACGGCATTAAAGCATCCAGCCTTGCACTTTCTGTAACGTCTGAAGGTGAAGTTACAGCAGATATCGGTCTTATTGGCGCAGGTGAAAACAGTAACTCAGCTGCAGCTGTAGCCAGTCCTGTACAGCTTGCCTCTCAGCAGTACCAGAACTTCCAAGCGACTATCAAAATGGACAACGTGGCGCTTTCTGACCGCATCACAGAATTCTCTCTTAGCTTGGATTGCGGCCTTGATGCTGACTCCTATTGTGTTGGCGGTGGCGGTGAACGCGGCAGCATTGCAGAAGGCGTGCTTGGGATCTCCGGCAACATTACTGCGCTGTTTACAGACAAAACCTTGCTGCAAAAAGGTGCGGACAACGCAACTGTAAGCTTTGCAGTTGAGTACGTTTTAGGTGCAACCAAGCTGCTTATTGAGCTGACAGAAGCCAAGATTAACCGTGCTTCTCCTGCCATTGAAGGCCCCAAGGGTATTAAGGAAAGTTACTCCTTCCAAGGTTTCGCAAGCACTCCTTCGCTTGATGCTATCCGCGTGACCGTAACCAACGATGTTGAAACGTACAGCCTTACATAGGAGTTGATATGAGCGAAGTAAAACAGCTTGCAGTGATCGTTGGTGATGTTGAAGTGGACGTGAAGTCTATGACCCGTTCGCAGATGCAGGAGCTGAATGCACTGCGTAAAGCAGCACAGAAAGACAAGGACGATGATGCCGCAACGCAGGCCGTGCAGGATCACATGGAGTGGATTTTAAAAGACCTGTACCCGCAGATTGCAGACGGTTTTGACGAACTACCCAACAGAGAACTTATGGTGCTTGCCACTGTTACAGAACAGTTCTCCGCTGCTGTGCCGGTGGAAGTAATAGAGACACTTTTAAAAAATGCATAGCGGTCTGGGACTTTTTTACGAACCCGGACCGCACAGAATATTGCAGAGAATGCCGCAAGACCCACGGCGGCAAGGAGTGTTCTGCCTGTAACTACATACAGGATGCTCCAAGGCTTTTGCCCCAGTGCTTTGATGCATGGACGCTATGGCTTGAGATTCAGACACAATGGCGTGTGAGTTTTGGCGTTCGCACTGGACTTGATATGGCAGCAGTTAAGGCCGTGGCCGAAGTGCTGGATATTGAACTTACGCCGCCAACGTACCGCATACTGCGTGGGCTTGAATTGCATGTATTGCAAAACGTAAAAACGGATGAGGACGCAGCATGAGCACCGTAAGTACTCGCATTGTAATCTCCGCTAAAGATACCGCTACTGGTGTGTTCCGCAGAACGGGCATGCAGGTGGAAAATTTAAAGCGTAAAGTATTCAGCCTTAATTCTGCAGTTGCAGGGTTGGGGCTTGGGCTTGGTGGTATGGAGATGTACCAGCAGGCACGGGACTTTGAAACAGCGCTTACGGATATGAGCAAGGTTACCACTCGCGAACTTGGCTTAATCCGCACAGAGATTATGAGTTTGCCTCCAGAGCTTGGTAATGCAACCGAACTTATGCGCGGGTACTATCAGGTGATTTCCTCCGGTGTGACAGACCCTGCCAAGGCTATGGAAGTGCTGGTTACTTCTGCAAAATCTGCCAAGGCAGCCCATACCGCGCAGGATGATGTTGTAAAAGCGCTGACCAAAACAATGGCGGGCTTTGGCGGCGAAGTTAAAAACGCAGCCGAGGCCAGTGATCTGCTGTTCTCCATTGAGAAGGTAGGTCAAACCAGTTTTGCAGAGCTGGTTCCGGTTGTTGGTGATCTTTCCACGCTTTCTCATGCGTTGGGATTGAATACGGCAGAGCTTGGTGGCGCACTTGCCCACGTAACACAGACAGCTGGCAGCACGTCGCAGGCGGCGACGCAGTACAAAGCTGTGCTTATGGGCTTGTACAAGCCGACTGAGAACATGCAAAAGCTGCTCACTAAAATGGGTTATGCATCCGGCAAGGCGCTTGTTGCAGATAAAGGTTTTGTGGGTGCCCTGCGTGCCGTTAAAGAAGAATCTGAAAAGTCCGGCGTTGCCCTGGGCAAAGTGTTTGAAAGTTCCGAAGCGCTTATTGGACTGAATGCTTTGTTCTCCAATTCCTTTGAGACGCTGACTAGTAATATTGCCGCTGTTGAGCAAGGCGTTGGCGGCAGTAACGCAGCTTGGAAGCGCTGGCTCACCACTTCTCAGGCAATGGAAGAAGCCCTCAAAAATCAACTGGGAAACACTCTTGTTGATTTGGGCACTGAGCTGCTGCCGCTTGTTAAAAGTGGGATGACAGATCTTACAACGTGGGTCGGCCAGAACAAGACAGAGATTAAAGGCTGGGGTGAAGATGTTCGGGTGGTACTGACCTCTGTAGCTAGTGGGACGGGAGACCTGTTTGGTGTCTTTCACTCTCTTCCAGATTGGATGAAAGAAGCCTCCGGCATGGGACTGATTGGCGGTATGTTGTTTGGGCCGAAAGGTGCTGCTGTTTTGGCGTTACTTGGTGTGGCAGTAGAAAACGTTCAGGACATTTCTGAAGAGCTCTCTTTGATTGCTACTGGGGAGATGAGCTGGGTTGAACATCTCACCAGTCCCTATGGCAACAGCAGAGCCAAAGAAATTATAGCGCGGCGCGGAACACTTGAAGGATTAAAGGAAGAGCGTTCGCGTTATGTGCACAAGCGTAAAAGTTCCTACTACACGAAAGATCAACAATTTTATGATGAGAAAATTGCTGAGGTTACAAAGAAGATCGATGCCCTGAAGATCAAGTTGGAAGCCCAGCGCTTAGAGCTTGCCTCGCGTCAATTTGCGAACAGTGCTCCGCCAGTTAAGTCCACAACTAAAACAGCAGCCGGCGGAAAAGATACTCCCAAAGGTACAAAGGCTAATCCTCTTAACGTGACTATTGCCGGCGCAGATACACTTTGGTCAAAACTCAAAATAGATAAAAATTCTTCCTACGCCTACGACCTGAACAACATGGACTCCTATTATTCAGATCGTGATGAAGCCATGGACAGAGCTTTTGAGCTGGCGGCAAAACGTCAAGCCAGAGCCATGGCCAAAGCACACAAGAGCGCCGCAAAGGATGCTGAAAAAGCCTGGCAGGAAAGCACGGGCTCCATGCAAAAGGCCAGCGAAACTGTAGCCAGTAACGTTGGTGATGCAATGGGAGAAATGGCAAGCGGCGCAGAAGTAAACTTTGAGAACATGGCCAACGCGATCATTCGCTCCTTAATGCGCATCTATGTTACTCAGCCATTAATTGATGGTTTGGGCGGCATCTTTGATTCGTTCTCCAAATCATTTATTGGCGGCAACAATGTTGGCGGCACTGCTGGTTCTTCTACCGGAACAGGCGGCGGTTACAACATGGGTAACGGCGTTGTTTCCGGTCTTCACACTGGCGGCCTTGTTGGCCAGTCCGCAACATTTACTCGCAGCGTTCCGACTTCTCTTTTCTCCGGAGCCGATCGCTACCATTCCGGCGGCACTATCCTGCGCCCGGGTGAAGTTCCGATTATTGCAGAAGTTGGCGAACGGGTTCTTACCCGCGAACAAAACGCGGGCTACGAGCGTATGCGTAATACCCCATCTGCAGCGCCACAAATTAACATCAACATTACCAATGAGGATGGCATAAAATCCGAAGTAACCAACGAAGAGTCATTCTTTGATGGTGAACGCTGGGTGTGTGACATGTGGATGCGTGGCTACAAAAACAACACCAACGGTATGCGTGATAATTTGGGAGGCAAAAGATAGCTATGGATAACTGGCCAAACATTCCACTACCGACCGCATGCCCGTCCGGCATTCGTGATCCACTGCTCGAAGATGAATTTCAAAGTGGAGACGATGCAGCAAGACCGCAGTTTGCTGCGCCGCGTTGCCTGCCCATTACCTTGTCGTGGAATTGGATGCATAAAACTCAGCTTGCCACCTTGAGAAACTTTCAGAAGACGCACAGGGCAAGCCTGTTTTTGTGGACAGATCCTTTCTCCGGAGAACAATGGGAGGCTCGTTTTTCCGGTGAAGAGCCGATTAAGTGGAACCCCATTGCAAAGCTGCCCAATTATGCGCAGGTGACTACCGTGATTAAGCCCATAAACGAGGTGAAGTAGTGCCTAGTTTATCTCAGTGCATTGAACGCAACCGCACGCACTCCGAGCACAGCTACGTGCTGCTTGCCAAGCTTACCCTGCCGGATGGCGATGAAATACGCCTTGCGCGTAATCCGCATTCCCTTGTGTTTCCTTCCACCAAAGGTGTGCAGCAGTACGTTGAACAAGTCGCGGATGTGCTGACGGTGACGAACACCAACGCCGAATACGTGGAAGCATCCGTTACCGGAGAATTCACCGGCGAAATACTTTTTCAGCAGCTGCAAGGCGGCACATGGCACACCATAGAAACCTTTGTTGCGCCTTCCTCCAGTACTTTTGCTGCGCTGCCGAATACGCAGTACCGCTTGTATGTTTCTAGGCTTGATGCTGGGAAACCGTTTTGCGTGCTGGCAGACCAAGGCGGCCTGTGGCAGGCAATGGACTTTTTGCCGGGGGATATTGAGGAGTCGGACTCGTATGAGACTCGCGGCCTTTCTCTTTCCATCGGCAATGGCGGCGGCGTTATGCAGCCGTATCTTGAGCAGCTGGATGCATGGCGCAAGCTGCACGGTAATGAGTTTGTACAGATAAGCTTGCTGGTGGTGAACACTGGCTTGCTTGATGATCCGGTTCCGGTGGGTGAATGGCATTTTATTGATGACGGCATCAGCCTGCCAGCGCCTATGGACAAGTGCGAAATTAAGCTTGGCATAGATGATGTGGGCACGGCTCCCATTCCGGCCCGTACAATCAATCGTGATTTTTGCCACTGGCGCACCGCTGAACAATGCCAGTATTACGCGCTGTGCAACCACACCCTTGCCATGTGCAGGGCTAATTACAACCGCAGCGAATACATAGGCGCGTTTCCAACGGTCGAACAAGGAGGCGTGTATGGATAATGCTCTGCGTGCGCTCTGCAACGGTCGCTATGTTCCAGAAGGGCGCGGCGAACTGGATGCACATGGCGTTCACCAGTTTGATTGCTGGGGCTTTGTGATGGCGATCTTTGCACACTTTGGCGTGGAGGTTCCAGATTACACAGAGCATCCGGACAACTTCGATCTTGTAACTAAGCGTTACGAGGCGGCTTGTGTGTCTCCATTATGGGCGCGCATTAATACTCCGCAGGTGCCGTGCCTTGTGGCAATGGCCACCATTCGACCGGATGTGTGCAATCACTTTGGCGTGTTCCTTGGCAACGGTGTGTTTGTGCATGTGCAGAAGACTAGCGGCATACACACTGATCGCCTCGATGCTGCACCGTGGCCGCGATACTTTCACAGCTTCTGGAGGTACGTGGGATGAATGTTCTCGTATATGAGCAGCTGAATTTTATTGATCCACTTTCCTGCGTTAAACAGGCTGTGCCGTGGCAAGCCGGAATGAAGCTGCACGATCTTGTTCCGGAGCGCATCGATGTGCCTTGTGGGCTCGACGTGATCTGCTCTGTAAACGGGCATGAAGTGACCGACTTTGAAGCAGAGTTGTACCGCGTAAAGCCGAATGATGCAGTGCTCTTTCGTGTGGTTCCACGTGGCGGTGGAGGCGGCGGTGGTAAGAATCCGCTAAAGATGATCGCAATGGTGGCAGTTGCCATTGTGGCCGCATACACAGGCCAATGGTATGCAGCAGGCCTGCTCAAAGCAGGAACAATTGCGGCGAGTAGTGCTGCCGTAGTTGCAGGTGTTACAACCGCAGTTGTAGGCATGGCGGGCACAATGTTGGTCAATGCCGTACTTCCACCAGACAAGCCTACCCAAGCCGGCGCTAGCGATGTAACAGAGGATTCCCCCACGTATGCATGGCGCGCTGCTAACCCAAGCAAAAACGGTTCTCCCGTTGCTATCGTGCAAGGTGACTGCAACAACGTGCTGCCGTTCAAGCTGTCGCAGTATATAAGCACAGATGGCAATAAGCAGTTCATTAATGCGCTCTACGGAGTGGGTGAAGGTGAGCTCGAACTTTCAAATTTCTGTATTAAAGGAATGCCGGTTGCTCAATACAGCGATGTAACTATTGAGCATACCTCCGGTACTGCGTTGCAAGCACCGCTGAAGGGCTTTCAGGATGGTGTGTTTGAACGCGCTGTATCCATGAAATTAACCCACAGCGAATGGACATATTTTGATGGTGAAGGTGATGCAATTCAGGCGGCAGGCTTTGGCATCTCTTGTCCTTCCGGTCTGTACTACGCCAACGACAATGGCAGCTTTGGTACAACGCAGGTGCAAATTGCCATAGAGCGCGCACCGCATGGAACCACAAACTGGCAGCGCCTTGCAACACACACAATATCAGCGGCGCAGCGCACTGCTGTTCGCAAGTTCTGGCGGTTTGATCTGCCAAAATCAAGGCACGCGTACAGGGCAAAGCTTGCGGTGCAGCCGCCTTCCGACGCAACCCGCTACGTAAATGATGTGTGGTGGGAATACGTGCAGGAAATTGTTCCAGACGATTTTAGACACCCGTACACAGCCTGCTTTGCGCTCAAGGGACTGGCTACAGATCAGTTCTCCGGTTCGTTCGATAGCTACCGTATTACCTGCAACGCAAAGCGCATGACTGCCCAGCTGCCCGATGGCAGCGGCGACCTTGTGGAACGCAGCTTGACCAATCCTGCATGGATGGCGCTAGAGCTGGCCACAAATCCGCGATTTGGTGCGGGGCTTCCAGAGTCTCGCGTGATCGTGGATGAATTTGCAGCTGCTGCAGAATGGTGCGACAGCCTCGGCATTTCTTCCAACATGTACTGGGACACGCAAACAGATCTTGCAAGCGCTTGGGATGAGCTGGGGCGCTTCGGGCGGTTCCGTGTAATCCCTCGCGGCACTCGTTACGGTGTAATTTCAGACAGGCCAGTGCTGCTTCCGGATCAATCGTTTATTGCGGCAGACTCCAACTCGCTGCTTGGTTCCACTTCCATCGACTACTTGCCCGTTAAAGAACGTGCAGAGGCGGTTGAGGTAACGTGGTTTGATCCGGAAAAAGGTAGGCAGATTTTACGCCGGCACAGCCCGCATTTTCATCAGCTGAAAACTCGGCTGCCTTCTATCGCAAAGATAACGCTTGCAGCTTGTAACAGCTTTGAAAGTGCATGGCGTTACGCAGGCTACCGCCTTAACTGCAACAGGTTCATTACCCGTACCATCAAGCGCACCATGTCTGTGGATGCCGCAAGCGTTCAGCCCGGGCATGTTGTTCAGGCCGTTGTGCGCGACTGGAACTGGGGAGAGTCTGCAAGAGTGCATAGCGGCTCAGCAACGCAGATTACACTTACGCAGCCGGTGACGCTTAAAAAGAACACGCCGTACTCTCTGCAGGTGAAGCATGGCAGCGTTCAGAATTCCAACGGGCAGGAACGCATAGACATGGCGGACATAATGCCCGTGGTGGAAGACACCGTAACCAACAAGCTTGTATTAACCGAGTTCCTTTCTGCCATTCCTCAGGTTGGCAGCGTTGCCACAGTCGGCAAGGCGAACGATGCGTTGCATCTGTTCCGTGTGTCCTCCATCCGTCGCACCAGTAAAAACAAGGTGGAGATTACCGGCATCGAGTACGCAAAAGAAGTGTATGCCGATTCCGGAGATCTACCGGTTGTTGATGGTGATGCCGGCAACATTGGTGCGCGTAATCTCACGTGTAGTGTTCAGGCCGTGGATGAAGACGGGCTGCATAAAAAACTGGTGCATCTTTCTTGGCAAGGCAATGCCATCACATGGCGTATTTTTGTCCGCAAGGTTGGCGCAGGCATAACGCCTTGGCAGCTGTATGGAACAACCCGCAATACGCAGATAACCCTACGCGGCATTGAAGATAAAAACTTTTACCGCATAGCAGTAAGCCACACGGATAATCCGGCAGACGGCGCAGTAACTGAGGTTCTTTATGATCCAGATGTGATGGGCACAGGCACAATTAGGCCGCTGCGTGTAATCAAGGACGATCAATCCGGATTCGAGCCGCTGATGTACGAAACCGAATCGGGCGAAGTGCTGCAACTTATGGAGGTATTTTAAATGAGTGGATTTCACAGAGACATTAAAGGGGATCAAAACCACGTAATTCACTTCCGTGAGTATGCCGCAGCTGCGCTACGAACGGCAGATACTGCGCTTGATGCTTCTCATATAAAAAAGGTCGCCTTGCAAACTGATACCAACACGTTTTGGGTGCTTCTTGATGCGGCACCTGTAACGTGGAAGGAGCTTGCTCCGGAGCCGCCTCCACCAGAAACACCGGTGCATGGCAAAGTAGAAATGTTTTGGGGAACAATTAATTCGGATGGACGCCCCATTGATGTGAAAACAGGGCTTCCAGATCGACGGTATGGATATTGTGATGGACGCACCTATGCCTCTCCGGATGGAAGGCAAGTAACTACTCCAAATATGCGCTGGCGTTTTCCGGTTTGTTCAGGCGGAAACGGAAGCGGCAAAGGGGAAACAGGTGGTGCTTCCTCTATCACTCAAAGTTCTGCTCAAATGAAAAGCCATAACCATTCGCTGAAGACATATAAGTACTCGGGGTCCAGTGCGTCAGTGGTAAATCCAGTGAGTAGCAACCAGTATAATGTAAGCGGTGCTTATGTCACCAGCGCAGGCGGCTCTTCTGCAATGGAAAACAGGCCTCCGTATATGTCGATCCCGTTCATCATGTATCTTTAGGAGCTGAACGTGCAAGTAACAGTAATAGTGCCGGATAAATGCATAAGTGTTGATGGAGATATGATTGAACCCGTTGAATTTGATTATGACGAAGGTGTTCATGCCATCCAATGGGATGGAACCAACGGGCATATTGAGTTCATCATGGCAGATGGCGGGATTATGACAACGCCTGTGTCACAGCTGGAAGTTCAACCCTATGTGGAAGCATGGCAGGCAGCAAAAGATAAGCAAAAGATCACTCCTCCATTAACTTTGGCAGAAGCAAAGGCCACCAAGCAGGCAGAAATACGCGAAGCTCACAACGCCTTTCTACTGGAACGTGGTGTGGAATATTCAGATATGGAGCGGCAAACATGGGATACCCAGCGGCTAGAGGCACAAGCTCTTCTCGCTGATCCACAAGCTGCAGCGCCGCTAGTTCGCGCGATCGCTAATGCCAGAAGCATGGATGTGCTTGAGCTGGCGCAGCGTATACAAGTGAATACACAGGCATGGTCAGTACTCGCAGGCCACGCCACAGGGCAGCGCTTAGCGTTTCAAGATGCGATGGAAGCTTGCACCACAGTTGAACAGGTTGAGGCAATTACCGTCACATTTACTACACCGGAGTAAACAATGAAACTACTCGCACCTACTACCTACTTAGAAGCTTCAAACGAACTTAAAAATCGAATCTGCAACGGCTGCGGCCCAGACGGATTAATTGGCAAACTTGTTCCGGAACATCTTCTAGGCGCAAGCATTGCCGAGGCTTGTAATATCCACGACTGGATGTACCAGGAGGGAGAAGATAAGCAGAAAGCGGATCTCTACTTTTTGGCCAATATGATCTTTCTATGTACCCAAAAAAGTAAATGGCTTCTACCTGCTCGAGCACTGATGGCAGTGCACTTTTTCCTTGCTGTGTACTATGGCGGGGAGGAGTATTTTGTGGTTGATGAGACCAATCAACCTAACACTCTTGTATTATAAGATATTTAATAATACAAAG
Source organism: Halodesulfovibrio sp. MK-HDV (assembly GCF_009914765.1). Lineage (NCBI taxonomy): Bacteria > Pseudomonadati > Thermodesulfobacteriota > Desulfovibrionia > Desulfovibrionales > Desulfovibrionaceae > Halodesulfovibrio > Halodesulfovibrio sp. MK-HDV. Next base: position 61,154 of record NZ_WYDS01000022.1, read on the forward strand.
CTCCTTGAATGAACCTTGAGGAGCTTTGTTTATGCCAAAAGAAGCATTAAAAAATGTAGTTGAAGCTGTCACAGCCAGAATTGGGAATCCACTTGTCACAACATATCTATTCGCATTTATTGGTTATAATTGGAAATTTTTTGGAGTACTTATTTGGAGTAAATTTCCAATAGAACAACGAATCTTGGGCGCGGAGTTTAATTACATAACAACCCCAAACACATGGTTATATCCACTTTTTTATGCTGGGCTCTATCTTGTAGTAATGCCTTGGCTGTTGGTTGCGTATGAAAAATATGCAGAGCGTCCGATTAGGACACGAAAAGAAGAAAAAGCTAAATCAGAAACCATGTTGTTTCTGGCACTTAAAGAAAGGTCAAGAGCAGTTAGAGAGCTACAACTAATTGAATCAGGTGCAGCAGATATTCAAGAATTAAGTAACGAGCGAGACGAATTAAAAAAAGAAATAGCGGAGCTAAACATAAAAAAACACAACACTTGCTGTCCAAATAAATTCTGAAAAAGAGATAATTGCTCAAAAAAGAATCTGAAACAAAAAAAATACTCTTCTAAAATTCAGAAAGGGGAACTAGCTGTTGAAAACCTACAAAGGCAACTCAACATGAGTAAAGAACAAACCCAACGAATTGAAAGTTACTCCACTCACTTAGAAACACTGATCAAAAATTATAATAAATACCAATCAGAACTTTCAACTATTCATAACAATTTTGTTTCTCAAACTGGCGCTTTGCAACGGATTTTTAAGTCAAAAAGTATCGCAATTCCATCTTCGATTAACGAAGCTTTTGAACAAATTGCCAGTAACCTCAGCGACATCTTAAAAAAAAGCAATCAAATTTATAAGCCGCCACGCCCAGTACCCGATGAGGACTTTATGTAACTGTCATGCGTTGCACTCCACTCTTTGCAACGCTTTTTCTCTTTCTGCGCTACACTGCCACCTATGAAACGCCCATTTTTATACGACCCCATAAAATACCTGAAAGGTAAAGGGGTAACAGTTCGCCTTGGCTTGCCACAAGACGGCAAACGAAAGATCGAAGTATGCTTTGAAAAAGGACGTTACTGGGAAACGAAGAAGGTTCAAGGCATCTACAAGCGCGTTGAACAAAGCTACAACCTGATTATGATGCAACTAGATGTAGATAAGGGAATGCCGCCCAGATCGGTGGAGTCGCTCCTCGCGAAGGGGCTTATTCGCATAGTCTACGATGACCAGGGGAAAAGACGTTATGCACTTACTGAACGAGGGAAAAAAGCTATACAAGCAAACAATCCACAAAATCCATAACCTTCTTGTATAATGAAGAATTTGAGCGTATCAGAGCTCTTCAGAAATTAGCTGAGGAGTTTTACCATGCTTAAAGATTTAGGGGCGGCAGTTGGAAGTGTATTCAAGCAACGCTTGGAAAATCCAATATGGAGTACTTTTGTACTAACTTGGAGCATCGTGAACTGGAAGCTCCTCGCCTTTCTATTCTTTAGCGCTCAGTCGACCCTGACGAAACTGAATATTATTGATGAGAAATACTCAGACCCATTGCATTTATGGATATTGCCTATTTTCATTTCAGCAATTTACTTATTCATGATGCCCACTTTAATTGCATTTCGTGATGAACAAATAAAAGGTGCAAAAATAAGAGCCTTGGCAAGTCAGGGAGCCGTAGAAACAGAACGCTATACATACAAACTTGAAGCTGCAGAAATGGAACATCGTCTTTTAAATACAAAGTCTGGCAACAAAGAACGCCAAGACCTACTTTCTGAGCTTGAAACAGTAAAAGAAGCGCTTGAAGCTGCCACCAAACATAATCATCAACTGATAGAAGAAGTAAAACATAAAACGGCAGATTATTACACTTGCCAAAATAATTTGAAAGAAAATGAAAAGAAGATGTTGGAGTTGCTTAATGGAGCCGAAAAGGATTTCACTGAATTGGATTCAAAAATCAAAGCAAGATGTCAAGAAACTGATGCTTCAATGGACTTTTTATTGCTCGAATACGAAAAATTGCTGAAGGAATTTAAAAAACAAAAATCAGAAACTAGCATACTTGTATCTGATTTGAATAAACTGACAAAAGCAGATCAAATCCCTAGTAGCAAGATCCTAAATATACTGGCAAAAAATGGACTAAAAGCTATCAGAGACGCCGTCCTCTTTACCTCTTGAATCAAACCACTAACTACTTTGATCACGTTGACTCTCACAAATACTCATTAACAAAGTGGAGGTGTTTTGATGCCTAAAAATCTACTTCGTGCTGTTACATCTGCTGCTGAAGAAAGAATTAAAAACCCAGTAATTGGAACGTTTGTTCTTGTTTGGTTTGCTGTAAACTGGCAAGCGATAGCCTTTTTCGCATTAAGCCCCAAACTTATTGAAGAAAAGCTTGAGATCATCAAGTCAACATATTCAAATCCTTGGACTTTATACTGGACACCTATTCTAGGCAGCATTGTATATTTATTATTTAGCCCCGGTCTCGGTGCCGGATATCGGCTTTTCCTAACAAAATTTCGTACTATAATGATTAAGGCAGACTGCGAAGAAAAAAACGACTCGATATAAAGAAATGACTGGTGCTGCATTAGAAAAAAAAACGAATGCTTGATGCTGAAGCTGGTAATACAGAACGTGAAGAATGGCTTGAAAAAATAAAAACATCCGAATTGATTGCCTCTGACCTATCAGACCAACTCAATCAACTGCGACAGAGTCACCAAGATCAACTTAAGACAATTGCTACCGCGTCAGCCAGTTCTCAAAAAAAAATGGGAGCAAGATCGAGAGAATCTAGAACTTGAAATAGCAGGTCTCAGAAACTCTATCGAAGAAAAAAAAGATGAATATGCCTTACTGGCAAATAATCATGACTCACTCAATTCAGAACTTAAACGGATAGTCGAAAAACACAATGAACAAAGCAAACTATACATTGACTGCCGAAAAGATGTCTTTGCTAGTGCTCATCGAGAGTATGAATTGCGAAAGGACAATGTTAAAACTGAATACACTTTTGCAGATGAGCAGGAACAAAAATCAAAGCTCCTAGCTCACCAATACAATACGTATATTAAAGATCTTAAAAGTCAGTATCCACCTGTAATCTAAGCAAAAATACTCTCTGGAATAAACCCACTATTAATTTAAGATTACAAAAAACCTCTTAGAGTAACTCCAAGAGGTTTTAATTTTATCAATTGATTACAGTGTACTTAACTTCACGAGCACCTCTTTATAGTGCCTAAGTGTTTGACTGTCTTTGAGTTCTGGATAGGCATTAAGGTAGCTTACATAACCGGCAAGATTCTCCAGTTGATCTTTAAAATTTTCTGGAGACTGCTCTGCTTGATGGAACATCGCACGTATCTTCTTTCTGACTTTTCTGGGCGGTTGAACCTTTTCGTTAACGGTAACACCTGTAACGTTCTGCAACATACCTGAAGTCATTATGTGTGTTTTGCTTGGATTCAACTCAAAACCATACTCTTTTAAAACATTTTCTGTAAAAGAAATGATCTCGAGAAGCTGCCCCCTATTCTCTCCACTAAATGTCAAATCATCAGAGTATCTAGTGTAGTTGACTCCAACCTTCTGACATTCCTTTGCTATTATGCCGTCTGCATCAAACAAGATAAAATTCGAAAGACAAGGACTTGTTGGAGCCCCCTGCGGTATCGAGCCATTAAGCGTGACTATTCTTGAAAAAACAGTAGCCTCTTCGACTGAACAGAACGGACTAAGTTTTTTGATAAGCATCTCTGAGGTTATTGTTCCAAAGAAATTGGAAATATCAATTTTAGCAACAAATTTTTGATTGGTATGTTTCTCTGCATTGCTAATAATTGAGCGCTTAGAGCGATAAGCATGGCAAACATCATGAACAGGAAGAGTTGAAAACAAGTAATCTGCAAGCCAGTGTTGAATAGTCTTTAAGAACACCCTTGGAGCGGTAATTGTGCGTGTTCCACCAGAGTGCTTTTCAATTTCAAAGGTCTGATACTGTTTTTCAATATTACGAATAGTACTAACAAGTAAGCTTGGGCTAATACCAATACATAACGCAAGCCCCGTTATTGAAAAGGGGGTAGTTTTCGTACTTTCGTTTATCGATTTGATGAGATTAATGCTTTCGAATGAAAGAAAAGGAAGACGCACCTCTGGTAGAGTGGAATTTGGACCAGCTGTAGATGTAAGCTGCCTGTATGCCCCAGACCAATAAAATTGTGCGGGCGCGAGACCAAGCGGTTTTATTGGTCTGGGCACTTGTATCTTGAAACTTCTTTTATCGGATGGCGAAGCACCATCCGCATCCAGATCTAAATGCCCAGAAGCACGTCTTGAAGCAATCCTAGCTTTTTTCAATAAGAAAAGTCTAGTACGATCTTTGTTAAATCTTAACCTGTTAGGAAGCAGCATATAGGCATTAGGCCCCAAGGAAAATAAGGAGTCGTTCCACTCAGATGCCTTCAGAACAATTTTCCCCTTCAAACAATTTTCGAAGCATTGAACAATTTCATTAAGATTAAATTTGACCCCAGATTCAACAAACGTTTTCTCCAATACATGTTGAACTTGTGTTGGAGTGGCAGGCTGAATAATACCAAGAGCCCATAAATAATAATACGGATGAACTTTGTTACTCACTTTTAATCTCTTCATTCATAAGGAGTGATCTTCTGTGCGTTAATCTTCGAATAATTTTTTTGCAAATATCTTGGCAATCATCAGTTGAATATGATGTAAAAAAAACTTTTCCCAAAGTTTCTACAACGGAAACTGGGCCTAACTCAATATACGAATTTGAATCTTCAAAGTCTTCGCTAAGGATTAAAACAACATCATAAGAGGACTTCTTATTATGTGCTCGATCATGTGAAAACACACCAAGCTCAGCAAAAGAGCTAGGAGAAGCAGCTATTAAAACCAAAGCCTTGGATCTTTTTAATACATTTAACTCATTTGTTTGAGCATCAAAGCCATGATCATTTTGTATTTCCTCAATACCGTCATCTTCTCCAAGAATGACTTCAAATCCCAAATTCCCTAACTCTTCCTTCAAGAGCTGCCGCAACTCTGCTCCTTTCGGAGCTTCTTCAGGTCGTTCATCAAGCGCCCGCATTGAAGGGCCACATAAAAAAACAGTGAAAGATGGTTGTGCGATCGCTATTGAAGTTACTTCATCTATAAGTAAATCGACGATTGATTCTTGACTCATTTGATATTCGATTTGTTATTTCAGTTAACTAAACGTCTTTCCTGAACTTAAATACAGCCATACGAGACATCCTATACTGACTCAACCTGCATCACCTAGCCCTTCCTAATTGCAGCGACGCGTGGGCAGAAACATATATTAAAGCCAAAGTTCATTTTTGCGCCTTGTTTACGATAATACGCAACAATAAGCGCAAAACATTTCTCCTACCTAAGTGTGTGACTCATTCTCAAAATCAAAAAATTTAATGTACCTTGCTAGACTAGCGCCAGCCATTTAATCAAGTTTGTTACTCTGGGATCGCTATCTCTTTGCGCAGACGTTCTGGTAAATGCCCCACCAACGATTCATCACGTACTTCATACAAACTATGATAAAGGTATAAACCACTTTCATTACATCTAGCCTGTTTCATTCTATCCCCATCACCAAAGCCTTCGCGAGCTGAATAGTGATGAACATCTCCACAAACAGGGCATCGAAAAAAGAGTTGTCCCCAATGCGTATAGCCATTCTGTGTTGAAGGGCCAAAAAGTCTCACAACAGGAACCGTCAGATCAATCTTCGAACTTCCCTCAACCACAGCAGCGTGTAATATTTGGGCAGGCTGGTAGCTGCTACGGATGTATCTTTTCCGATAGCGAGGTTTTTCTTCAAGAATAAAATCTTGCACTAAACTTGATGCCCACATCCCTTCGGATGCCAGTCTAGTTGATGCCTCTTTCAATAAATTCTTTCCTGAAAGAGGGAACATATGCTGAAGCACATGGGGCACAGAAACTATAGGGTCAACATATACGCTTGATGCAAGGTAATGTGCCCCCTTGAATTCTTCCAAGACACTTTCAATAGTCTGGATACCGCTCATGTCATCCTCCCTTCCCTATTGAATAGGCAAGTCTACTGTCTCCACCTACAGCACCTCATCCTTCCTAATTTGCAGCGGGCGCGTGGGCATGGACATCTATTAAATTCTACGGTTGTTTTATACTCCGATCGCGATCGTTCGCGAAAGCCGGAGTACTAAGAGCCTCTTCTGCCTGAGTGTGTGGCTCATTCTGTGAATCCAAAATTTTCATCACCGCCTGCTGGATAACTTCTGACGAAGCACCTGATTCCTTAAGTATCTCAGTCGCAACTTTCATGCGTTGAGCAATTGGATCAGTAATAGGCGCATCTTCTTTTTGTGCATCTGTTTCTTCCCCAAGAAACATTGCGCCTTCACCAGTAAGAAGCCAACTCGGTGCGAAATTTAGCAGAACTACCAAATTCTGTAGATCATCCGCGCTGGGACGCTGACCAGCTTCCCACGCACGAAGCTTGCCTTCAGTAACTCCAAGAAATTCCGCAACTTTCCCACGACTCACGCGTTTTGCGCGAGTTTTCTTCATAATACGTTCTTTAACTAATTCAAGTAGATGCTTTCCATCTGTCATATTAAACAACTTTATTCGTGAAATTTCGCTTGCTTTCACGTAAAATTACACATATTTCTATTTTTAACGACATTCCAAACACCAATAAATAAAAACACCTAAACCGAAATGAGGTGGAATCATGTCACATTTAACCTTAATTCCTGAATTAATATCGGATTTAACTCGCGCTGAAAAGCTTGAAGTGTATATGCGGCGTAAAAAAATTACGTTCTCAAATATTGCCAAATCTATTGGCGTTGCTCCTGCATCCGCGCGCCGTATGCTCCTCAATGAATTCATCCCCACATGGCGGCACAATCAACTCCTCACAGCCGGCATTCCTGAAGTGCTGCTCCCCCCTGCCCGTGATGTTGCTCCAGGCAGAAAGCCTAAAACACCCCCACTCGACGAAACAGACCCAAATACTTTGGGACAGGCCGCATAACCATCAAGCCCCCTGTCCTGCGTAACGATGTAAGCAATGGTGCCAAATAGTTACGCTAAGTGCCAACGTGTCATTTTCTGGAGAAAGTACACATGAATAATCTACAGCATCTTACCTTCGCCAGCGCTCTAGACCTTGCCCTTGGCGAAAGCAAACTCTGCCGTGAAGACGTGGGCAATACCATGGGCTGGAGCACCAGCAAAACAAGCCGCATTTTCAATGCTGAGGACAACTATTTCCCCACCATGCCTTCAGTCCCGCATTTGTGCATGGTTCTTGGTAACGACATCCTTTTAGACTGGCTAAGGGTAAACACCAACGAGCTGCGTTTAGGGCGGCATGACTGCGCACCAAAACTTACACAGCTTGAGCTGCTGCAGCTGCTTAGTGAGATCAGCAAGGAAGCTGGAGACGTGAATAAGGTAATAAACGAAGCACTCAAAGGTGATGGAAGCGTTGATAAGCCGGAAAGCAGACGTATTATCCGCGAAGCCTACGATGTTTTGTCCCGTTATCGTGAACTAATCACCGCCATGCGCGCAATACAGGAAGAAGTGTAATGAAAAACATCATGAATCAAAGAATGAGCATTATGAAAAAGGCTGTGCAGATGCACGGTGAAGAAGGGGTTGCCGCTGTTATTGAAGCATACGACGCCATGTGGGGACGCATTATCAGTAGCGAAGGCAGCGCACCAACAAGCCACACCTTTGTTGGCGAGCTTGTAGAAAAGTTTATTGCCGAGTGCCTTGAATTGACCGCAGATGATCGCAAACTTCAGGCTAAAGATCTGTACGTGGCCTTCATCGCTTGGTGTAAAAAAGAGCAAGTAACGTCCATACCTTCCCAGCGCGCCTTTGGAACAGAAATGGTGATTCGTTTTGAGCGAATTAAGCAGAACAAGTATTGGTACGTTGGCGTGGCACTACAAAAACAGGAGCAAGCTTCATGATGAATCCTTCAGTTATTATCCGCCGTAAACTGGAATGCGTCCGAAATTCTGTTGAAGTTTTGTCGAAACAGGAAGGCATTACTGCAGAAGATAAACTGAACATTAGCAACCTCTACCGCATGATCTCACTGATTGACAATCGCCACCGCGACAAGCTGAAGCTTAACGGCCACGCAGTTATCCCGTTACGACGCAAAGCGCTGGCAGCTGACTGCTTAACACCTGCAGAGTGCAGAGCGCTGGCAAAACAAGTTCGTGGTGGTGGGCACCATGATCCCGCAGCTTGACCCATTTCAATGGGCAATACTTGGACTGGCTTCAGGGCTGACAATAAGCTTCATCATTATCTTATGTCGTACCCCTTCATGCAAAAAGCATTAGTAACGACACAATAACTCAAGGCAGCCTAGCGCATATACAGGACACTCTAGCCGCTCCGGAAAGAGCAAAGGACGTTATCTATATGGCACAAAGCGTAAAAGAAAAAATCAGATGTTGTAACTGCAACAAGCACCGTATTGCTGCCGGCTATTGCCTTTGCCGCACCTGCTATAAAAAATTCGTCAATGGTGAAATCCACCACCCGCTGGGCATGCCGCTTGTTAAGCGCGGGAACTGCACCCACCTCCCTATCTCAAACGTCAAGTCAGACTCTGACGTCTCTACCCTATGCAATCACAATCCGCACAGTTTGCCGTTCTACGTTGAGGAGCAGCCGGCAGACCCGAATCGCGATCCATTTGCATGGTGGGAAGCAGCCTAAGCTACACATCGCATTTCAAATTTTATCGCCTTAAACGGCGTAACCTCAAACACTCGTGGAGAGAATCATGAAAAGAATCGATTGGGACAGAGATCTTACTGAGGAAGAAAAAGCATTTTTAGAACACATGATTGATGGCTTGCCGAACTACATTGCACGGAAAAGGGTTGATGTGTTTCTTGGTGGCTGGTTTGGAAGCAAGACACTGGCAAATGCAGAGACTGCCGGCAACGGCCCGCGCTCTATGATCAAAGGTGGTCGAGATGTTTTATACGAAACTCGTATTCTTGTAGAATGGGCTATCCGTTACTTCGGAATTAAACGAATCGATAACAAGCTACTCCTCGCCCGATCTAAGGCGGCATAATGCTTCTACAGCATCTTGCGTAGCGTCCGGTAATAAGTGTGCATAGCGTTGCGTCATCGTTAGCGTCTTGTGGCGCATCAACTTACGAATGCGATTTAAATCTACCCCGTTCATTGCCATCCAGCTCGCAAACGTATGGCGCAAGCTATGGAACACTATCCGCTGCAAATTACTTGTAGCGTCATCGTTCAAACCCAATTCGTTTACCAGTTCGGAGAACGTATGCGAAATATCTTTTACCTCACCCCACATAGGCGGAACAACGAGCTTCTGCCGCTTATCGCGCTGCTTATTGCGGCGCGTAAGCATTTCACGGACAATAGAATTCATCGGCACGGAACCGCCGGGCTTTCTATCTCTTTCATTCTTGATAGTAATCATGCCGGCAAAGAAATTTATATCTGCCCACTGGAGGCGTTGGACTTCCCCAAGGCGCAGCCCTGCGTACAAGGCAAGCACAATACTGTCATGAACGTCCTGCCAGCCTTGAGCATGCATGGCATTCTTTGTGTTCTCGCAACGGGTAAGGCAAGTGCCGAGCACCAGATCAGCTTCATCATACGTCAAAAAGCGTTCACGTCTGTTCGTAACAACAGGCATCTCAACACGCGCCATTGGCGATTCACCAGTGAACACCGGAATCCCCTCTATGGACGTCATTGCTGCCACGTTGAACACTCTGCGGATAACAGCAAGCACATGCTTTACAGTGCCATCACTAAGGCCATCTTCATACAGCTCATCACGCAGGCGTTCTATGCGGTCTGGCTTAATCATATCGAGAGGCAGATCACCGATACTCGGATGAATGCGCTTCTCTGCGCGCAGTACATCATCACGCCAAGTACGCTTACGCTTCTGCGCCTTTGGCACATAGTGATCATTAAAGAATTGTCTGAAGGTCAGCCGACCCGCCTGAGCCTTTGCGTGCTCAACGGCTTCGGTCTGTATGCGCAAGTCTTCCAGTTCCCTGGCTTCAGTGAGAGTCGTGGGCTTAACACCACGTCTGTAGTTCTGCTGCAGCTCACCAAGAACGCCACTGATCGTGGCAACATTCCATCCCTCAGAAGCCCAGCCGATAGCCTCGGACCGCTCTTTGCCGTCACGATACCAACGCACAACGAAGTACCTATCAGGTCTTCCGCTATGCTTTCGAGTGGCATGCTCTCTGTACTGAAGGCCACGAACATTTGGAACTTTGATATACTTGCTCATTGGTACGGTATAGGTACGGGTTTGAATACGGTCAAGATGATTTCTCGGAACACAAACACAGGTCAACTATCCGTTATTATTGGAGTAGGAAAAATGAAGACACCACAACCGTGCTCAAAACTGTATTCAAAATCCGCCGGCTTTACAGCTGTGGGAGTTCAAGTCTCCCTCTCGGTACCATGTAAAAACAGGCACTTACGTAGAAATACGTGAGTGCCTTTTTTCGTTCCCCACACTCACTCCCCACACTCTTCCCCATAAACTTTAAAAAAGTAGAAAAAAAGTTCTAGTTTCTTCCATCGAGTATAATCACTGGAAAATGGAAGGTTCACATGGAAAGCAATTCTACATACTCCCCCACTCAATTTAATGCATCTATCCGGCTCACTCCCACCAATAATGAAAAGTTATTCCTCTCGTATGCCCTGCTTACTATCCTTTTCGCTCTAGGGTTCTTAACAGGAAACATTCCAAAGAATAACCAGCTCCCTCCCCTCTTAGTTATGTTGGGCATCTCGTTTCTCATCTTTTTGCTGTCCTTTTTCATTTGGATTCTTTGGCAATTTTGTTTTTCTTCAAGAAAGAAAAAAGTAGCTCGACTTGAAGACCCCATTTCTACAAAGGATCTATTAGTCAGATGGAAAGATTTCACGCATGACGAACTTAGGATGCTTTTACTCTATGCAAAATTTCGACGTTACTCTCAAGATCCCCAAAAACAATGGTATGAAATAACTAAATCGTACAACTGCTTCACAACAGGCTCAAAACTTATAGAATCCTTTGCGCAACCCGATAGCTCTCTCAATATGGAAGAAGTCATTGCTTTCGAAACTAGTTCAAATTTCTTTCAAAAAATTGCACCACCACAAACAGAACAAGCTCGCATCATCCAGCTAGAAACTCAGCTCAAAGCAGCAGATCAACGAACTATCGATGTTGCTCATTTCATGCTCAAGGTCGTTAACGATCCATCCCCGATCGAAAAGGTCACGCTTCCTATCTATAAGCTCAAATTTCAAGAGCTTCAAAAAGAAAGAAATATACCCCCAGCGCATAAAGGCGGCCTCTCGCAAAACTTCATCATCAAAGAACTTCGCCCAAAGCTTCCGATGGAATTCTACAACGATAAACACGGTGAAAAGTAGGGATATTGACTTAGCTGGCTACTTAAAAATCAAACTCTGATGTGATTTAAGCAGCTCCATAACCACCGCAACAACCTATTACACCTACCTTTGCTTAAAACACCCTGTACAACGCACAGGGTGTTTTATTTTTTCCTATCTGTTTTAAGTATTCCATTCTAACCATGCTCCCTTAAATCTGTTTCTATTCCATGAAGTTCAGTAACACTCTTTAAAAGGAAAAACGTCTCATGGAAAAATTATTAAGCACAAAAGAAGCAGCACAAATTCTCGGCCTCTCTTCCGGCACACTCGAAGTATGGCGATGCATCGGCAAAGGTCCACGCTATTTCAAAGTAGGTCGCCGTGTTGGCTACAAACAGCCCGATCTTGAGAAATACATCGAATCATGCAGCGTGGTTCCTCTCGAACTCGAAACTCAGCAAGCAAATTCATACTAAAGGAGGCACGCATGAATATTCCAGATACTGAAGGGCGCAAAGTAAGATTCGTTGCCATGCCTTACCAGAAACAGGAGCTGCCTATTTTTCCATGCAAAGGTACTGAACCTTGGGAAACAGAATTTTTCGAGAAAGCAACCTGTGGAATCATTGAACGCTATAAGTGGTTCAAGGGTTTTCCAGATGCAAACCTTGGTTTCGCGACTGGCTTAAATTGCTTCGTCGTTGAAGCCAACTACCCTAACGGTGCTGTTTCCCTCGCACTGCTTGAAAAGCAGTATGCTTTACTTCCAGAAACAGCAGAGGTTCGAATTGGTAGCGGAGCCAGACAGCTATTCTTCTACTGCCCCTGCGACAAACCTATTCAAAGCTCAATCAACCAACTCGGTGAAGGAATAACTGTTTACGGTAAAGGACAGTTCGTACTTCTTCCACCTTCGATCCAGCATAATGATGAACCAAATAAGTGGCGAACTTCAACACCGATTTCTGATGCACCGCGATGGCTCATCGAACTGCTTTCTGTTCTGCTAATCAATAAAGGCTCTTAGCAATGAAAAACAACACGTTTTCTGCTTTCGAGCTTGGACAACAGGTTGGTTATGGAGAACTTTCAGAAGAGGCAGCAAGACAATCTCTGCACGATCAAATGCAACGGCAAAATAGCGGAGAAAATACAGAGCAAACTTTGCTAATAAAACAGTTCGATTCGGGAATGATTTCAGCCCAAAAAGAAGAACAAAAGAATCCATATCGCAACATAGAAGTTAAAGGGTGGCCTAATGCCACCCCAGCTATGTTTCATGGCTTTGCTGGAGAGTTTGCACACTTTGCTACAGAAAAATCTGAAGCTGACCCTGTTGCAGTTCTTGCTACTTTTCTTTGCCGTTTTGGAGTCGAAATCGGGCGAAGCTCGTTCATGCTTGCTGGAGACAAACAGCACGCACGCCTGAATGCTGTTTTGGTTGGGCAAAGTTCCAAAGCGAGAAAAGGCACTTCTGCACGCCCCGTAAAGGAAGTCTTTTCACTCCCTCGCAAAGAATGGACTTGCTGCAGATTCTCTCCCGGCCCTCTTTCAAGTGGTGAAGGATTAGTCTTTGCCGTTCGAGATCCACTGCAAGAATACATCCTCAACAAACAAAAGCAGACCGGACAAGAAATGATGACTGATCCCGGAGTTGACGACAAACGCCTCTTTGTTCTGGATCAAGAATTTGCAAGCGCCCTTTCCTGCACACGGCGTGAAGGAAACACCCTCTCAACGATCGTGCGTGCTCTCTTCGACGGAGACACAATCGAACCGCTGACAAAAACAAGCAAGCTAACTGCAACCGATCCGCATATCGGAATAGTAACCCATGTAACTATTCATGAGCTGCATAAAAAACTTGATGCCACAGAAGCGTTAAACGGCTTTGCTAACCGTTTCTTATGGCTCTGCGTCCGGCGTCCCAAATTAGTTCCATTTCCGGAAGAAATGAACTCTGAAAAGCTTTCAGAATATCAAAAACGCCTAATCAACATTTTAAAAATATCCCAAACACAAGCCAGAATGCGTTTCACTGACAATGCTCGTGAGCTGTGGAGAGCACAGTACCCATCTATCGCCTCAGACCGCCCTGCATTGCTTGGATCTATTCTAAATCGAGCAGAGGCATACATTCGCCGTATTGCTCTCTGTTACGCGCTGTTAGATGAAGCTAAAGCTGTTGACGAAAAACATCTTACAGCAGCCTTTGCTCTTTGGAAGTTTAATGAAGATTCGGCAGCATTCATATTCGGAGGCTTTGAAACTGACCCCGTAGAACGCCGGATCATTGAAGCACTCTCGGATGCTGACGGAAGAATGAATACAACAGCTCTATATAAAGCTTTCGGCAATCACCTATCTAAAGAACGGTTGACGATTGCGATGAACACGCTTTCTGCCTCTCGAAAAATACGCATAGAAGAGATCAAACCAGAGGGTGGCGGCAGACCACGGAAAATATTTCACCTATGCGAAGATTGCGAAGAAACGAATTTACTACAGAACGACTTACGTCAGTAAATTCGTAAATTCGCATTCTTCGCAAGGGAGAGAATAAAAGAAAACATCTGTAGGTGCCGCCGCGTAGTAATGCGTTTTATGTCCTAGCCAGTTTACCCAATGTTGCACATTGGGAACTGGCGAGGGAGCGCGCTCCCTTCGAACCCTCCGGTAAATTGTTTCGAATTCTCCTACATAGTTGAGAGCAACAAATGTCTACAGCACAAGAAAAAAGAACAGCTTGGGTGACTGTACGAGTTACCCAAGCTGAAAAAGAAAAATTCATCGAACAAGCACATACTGAAGAAATGAGTCTTGGCGATTTTATTCGGATGCGCCTTAACGCGCCACGAGTCAGAAAAACAAAAAATGAACGCGCTAAAGTCCTGCAACTAGCGCGTATAGGAAACAACCTTAATCAGCTTGCTCGATGGGCAAACACCTACAAGCAGGAATATGAATCTATGCAGCTGTTACTCCGCCTACAAGACATCAAGGAGCAGCTCAAATGCTTATGAAAGTCTTCAAGCATGGCATTGGTCGAGGTGAAAAAGTCATTGGGTATGTCACTGACTCCAACGTGGAGAAAAGAAAGCATAGTCCTCCCAAAATTCTTCGCGGTGATCCCGATCAAGTCAAAAGACTAATTGATACAACAAGCAGAAAATGGCGCTACACTTCTGGAGTCCTCTCGTGGGCTCCAGAAGATAACGTTACACCAGAAAAGGAAAAGGAACTGATGGACAGTTTCGAGCAACATGCTTTCGCGGGAATTGAGCCAGATCAATATTCCATTCTCTGGGTTCGACATAGCCACACTACCCATCATGAATTGCATTTTGTTATTCCACGTACAGAACTTCGCTCCGACAAAGCACTCAATCCATGTCCACCCGGCTGGGATAAACAATACAACCCTTGGTGCGAACTCTGGAACAGAAGAAATAATTGGGCACGGCCAGACGAGTTAAAACGCACCCGCTTAGTCAGCCCCGGAGCATCCATTGGAAGTTATTGTGATAGCACCGCTGCTGAAATCCGGACTTCGCTGACTGAATCACTTATGCAAGGCGTAGAAGCTGGACTCATAAAAAATAGAACTGACATTATAACCGCCCTCAAACAAGTAGGCTTCACCGTTCCACGGCGAGGCAAAGACTATCTCACCATAGAAATCCCTTCTGATTCACAAACGGCACTACAAAAAAAAAAAAAAACGAATACGCCTAAAAGGAGCTCTCTATGCAAAATCATGGAGCGCAGAAAAACAGCGGATTGAATTTAGCCAATCGATTGAAAAGTCAAATGGACACAGAAGCGCAACAGTCGAAAAAGATAATGCAGCACGTATTCTCAAACTTGAAAGAAGAGTTGCAGCAATCCATGACAGAAGAGCTCAGTTCCATGCAACGCGCTTTAATGACGGAAACAGCAGAATACAAAAAGCTTCAAGACTCAATTTTTCACCAGATGAAAACACAATTGAAACTTCCGGTCATAATTTCGATGACCCTCACCATTCTGATATGCGGGATAATAATCGCCGGCACGTCGACATGGTTCCATCTCGAAAAGAAAAAACTGGTCATCCTACGACAAACGAACAACGAACTCACCCTGAACAATCAGCAACTCGACAAATGGGGAATATCAACCCTCAGCTACGAAGGGAATCACTATGTGATCTTTCCCAAGGGAACAAAACTACAAGAACGCACAACGAAAGATGGCAGCATGGCTTTGCTGATAATGGAGTAAATCATGCCAGAGATTCAAAAAGAAATTCTGCGAACACTACAGAAAATGGAAGAAAGGCAGAACAAGCAACTCAACGCCTTTTCCCGCCGAGTAACTCTGCTAGAAACCGAGATCAAAGATTTCAAGCAAGCGCAGACAGCCTTGGACGAAGGTTTGCAAAATCTTGCCGTACTTTCAGAGAGCTTGTTGGGACGTTCAAGCAGGTTCAAAAGATAAGAACGCGGAGCTTTGACCTTCAAAGGTAAGTCTAACGGCTAAATAATATTGCTCATGGTAGTGCTATGATAATTCATTTTATAAGGAGAATATTATGGCTCGATACTATGTCAACAAGAATGCTCAGAGTAATGGCGACCATGAAGTTCACAAGCAAGGATGTAGCTGGATGCCTGCTGATGCGAATCGTGAATACCTTGGAGACTTTGCAAACTGTCACGGCGCAGTTCAAGCAGCAAAGAAGAAGGGGTACACCTCTGCTGATGGTTGCTATCATTGCTGTAACCCTTGCCACAAATCATAAATAACAAAGCACAGGCTAGTCAGCCTGTGCTTTGTTATTTATGATGCGATCCACTTGAAAGCTTCTTGAAGTTCAACTGGCTTCTTGACCAGACCGTCAAGCCCCAATCGTTCTGCTTTTTCTATAAACTGAACAAGATTCTTTTCTTTTTTACCCGAGGTAGCAACGACTTGCTCTATATCGCCTGAAGGCCAAGCCCATAGCCTTTTTTTCCTTGGCCGATTGATGTAGTTACTTGCACACACGTCTTTCCTTCTTCAGAACTAGCAAA
>NZ_WYDS01000023.1 GCF_009914765.1 Halodesulfovibrio sp. MK-HDV
AGACTTTGTGCGCAATTTTATCTGCTGTTTCGAATGAGGTCTTGGTGGCTTTGTCTTGCACTAGCTCGATGCCGGTCATGATCCCGCGATTGCGGATTTCGCCGACATGGTCGAGTTCGAGCATGGCTGCGAGCCTGTTTTGCAGATGGGCAATTTTAGGCTGAAGCTTTTCCATGACGTTGTTGGCTTCGAAATAGTCGAGGTTTGCTATGGCTGCTGCACATGCGAGCGGGTTACCTGTGTATGTGTGACCATGGAAGAATGTTTTGAACTCTTCGTGCTTGCCGAGGAAGCCGTTGTAGATAGCTTCTGACGCAACTGTTGCTGCTAAAGGCAGGTAACCGGCGCTGATACCTTTTGCGAGACAGATGATATCCGGCGTGATGGATTCTTGTTCACAGGCGAACATGGTTCCGGTCTTGCCGAAGCCTACTGCGACTTCATCTGCAATGAGGATAATGTTGTGACGCGTGCAGAGATTGCGAACGTGGGTGAGGTAGCCTGTGGGGTGCATAAGCTGTCCTGCTGCACCTTGAACCAGTGGTTCGATAACGAATGCTGCGGCAGTATTGCCGTGCTGTTCGATAACGTCTTCTACATGCTGGAAGCATTCGCGATCACAAGTGTCTTTTTCTTTGCCGAACGGACAACGGTAGCAGTATGGTGTGATGACTTTTTCACCTTGGAAAAGCATGTGCTTGTAGGTTGCGTGGAATAAATCCATGCCGCCTACAGCAACAGAACCAATGGTGTCGCCGTGATAGGCGTTTTGCATGGAAATAAATTTGATGCGGTTTGGATCGCCTTTTTCTGCTTGCTGCTGGAACTGGAACGCGATCTTGAGCGCGACTTCAACGGCAGTGGAGCCACTGTCAGAGTAGAATACGCGGGTGAGTCCTTCAGGTAGAATATCAACGAGGCGTTTTGCCAGTTCTGTTGCAGGAACGCTGGCAAGGCCGAGCATTGTTGTGTGGGCAATCTTCGTAAGCTGCTCCTGCACGGCTTTGTCGATCTCCGGCACACAGTGACCGTGTACGTTTGTCCACAAAGAAGAAATACCGTCTAAGTAGCGGTTACCCTCTGTATCAATAACCCAGTTGTCTTTACCGCTTTCGATAATGAGCTGGTCTTGCTGCGTCCATTCTGCCATTTGAGTGAACGGGTGCCATACATTTGTGCGGTCGATATGTTGTAATTCTTGTGTAGTACTCATGTGTGCTCCTTATAATACGCCCATGCTTGAAAGCATGTTGATGTCGTCTGCCATGTTACGTCCGCCAGTGGTCAGGTAGTTTCCGATCATAAGACCGTTGGCACCTGCCATGGGGATCAGTGGTTGAAATTCGCCGAGTGTGTTCTCGCGTCCACCAGCAATTAGGATGTCTTGTGTCGGGAGAATGAATCGGTAGACAGCAATGGCACGCAGTGCTTCGGAAGGTGCAAGAAGCGGCTGGTTTTCGAGTCGTGTACCTTTGACCGGAGTCAGAAAATTCATGGGAACAGATGGTACATTGAGATCGCGAAGGGTGCAGGCAAGCTCAACCCGTTGGTTGCGGTTTTCGCCGAGACCTAATATGCCGCCGGAGCAGACACGGAAACCGGCGTGAAGTGCATTCTGAACGGATGCAATATCATCGTCGTATTCGTGTGTGCTGCAAATAGCAGAAAAGTGTGAACGTGCAGTCTCGAGATTGTGATGGTAGCTGGAGAATCCAGCTTGGCGTAACCGTTCTGCCATGTCCGGTGAAAGCTGACCGAGCGAGCCACAGACCTTGATGCTGGTCTGAGTAGTAATGGCAAGTGCTGCCTCGCAAACGGTATCAAGTTCTTTGTCAGAAAGAGCCATGCCGCTTGTCACAATGCCGTATCTATGCGCGCCGCCCGCTTCCAGCTCTTTTGCGCGGGTAAGCAAAGCATTCGGGTCGATCAGTGGATAAATGGGCGCGCTCGTGTCATGGTATTTTGACTGTGCACAGAAGGAACAGTCCTCGCTGCATTTACCTGATTTTGCGTTTACAATACCGCACGTGAATGCTGCACTTGTAGTAACAGTGGAGCGGATGCGTTGTGCACCTGCAAGCAGGTCAAGCGTTGCGCTTTCAGGCAGGGTTATCAGCATTTCAGCATCAGTGCGGCTGACGCCTTTTCCTGACTGGACAACCTCTTCGCACAGGGCGTACACAGTTGAAGCAGTAGTGGTCATTATGATTTCTCTGAAATTTTTTTAGATGTGAAACGCATTTTTTGTTCGATAAGTGCTGTGTGCCTTCGGCAACTCTCCGAGGGGCAAGGGCTCTGCCTCCACAAGGGACTGGCATCCGTAGCACTCGTTCCTCGTGAACGGCTACTGGCGCAAGCACCCGCAAGGGGGACGCCCCCTTGACCGCGATTATGGGTGAGGGGGGGGGAACCATTGCCGCAAGCTCAGAAGGTAAGTTGTTTTTTGTAAAGACCAATGGTGCGTTTGGTTACGTTTGTTTTTACGGCATGCGGCGAAGGTCGAGATTAAAGTTTAAGACGAGTTGGACTCGTTAGTAAAAGTTTTTTAAGGCCTTTGACCGTTAACGAGTCTTCGAGTTTTACGGACGAAGAGAGTGTAACGGGTCTGGGGGAAACTTTTTACAAAGCTTTAGCCGTTCTTGAAGAATGAAAGATTACGGATAAAGACAGTGAAACAAGTTTCAGCCCAGCCGCCGGAGGCATATCTTGAGAGAACCTGATGCGGACACATCTTGTGTCGTATTTGTACTGTCGGATTATCTGAGAGTGATGCTATTGTCAACTTTGAGTGGAAGTGTAAGGTTTACAATTAGAGGTAGAAATGGCTTCAAAAGGTGATGCGGTTCGTGAAAAGCTTCTGGAATTGTTACAGAAAAATACAGAAGGCTATACATCTGGAGAAGATGTAAGCCGGATGTTCTCAATTTCGCGTGCTGCGGTGTCAAAGCATGTTGGAGTGCTGCGTGCTCAGGGACACGAGATTGAAGCTGTTACCCGCAAGGGGTACCGTCTGTTGCACAAAGCAGAGTTGCTCACGGAAGATATTGTACAGCAGGGATTGAAAACAAAGATTTTTGGTCAGCGTGGCGTTCATTATCTGCCGAGCGTTGGATCTACCAATATTGAGGCAATGCAGCTTGCATTTACTGATGCACCGGAAGGCACCGTTGTTGTAGCTGATGAGCAGACAGGGGGACGTGGGCGACAAGGACGCACGTGGCATTCTCCGCTTGGCTGCGGGTTGTATGTCTCGGTAGTTTTGCGACCTGACATTGCCCCGAATGAGGCGCCAATCATTACGTTGTTAACCAACGTGGCTGCTGCAGAAGCCGTTTACGAACTGGTTGGGATTTTACCTGTTTGCAAATGGCCGAATGATGTTCTTATTGAAGGTTGCAAGATTGCAGGTAACCTTACTGAGATTTTTCTTTCCGGCGATGCTGTCGGACATATTGTGTCCGGTGTTGGAATCAATGTACGTCCGTTACCGAAGAAATTGGTGCCGGATCTTCGCACCGCTCCGTGCTCTCTTGAAGGGGTTGCTGGCAAAAGCATTTCTCGTGTGGAACTTCTTCAGGCGTATTTAGTTCGATATGAGCATTGGTATATGCTTGTGAAAGAGCAGGGCTTTGCTCCGCTCCTAACTCGCTGGAAAGAGCTTACTGATGTTGTTGGTAAAGAGCTTACAGTGCAGGTGCGTGGAGAAACAATTAAAGGCACCGTGACCGATGTTTCTACTGACGGTATGTTGCTTTTGCGCAGTAAAAACGGTGTTGAACATCGTTTGTTTTCTGGCGATATTTTGTAATTTTCTTCTTGATGTCAGCCTTTGATCGTAGGCTTGTCGTTTTCTCTGAGGACAGTGTTTTAATGTC
Organism: Halodesulfovibrio sp. MK-HDV; assembly: GCF_009914765.1. Taxonomy (NCBI): domain Bacteria; kingdom Pseudomonadati; phylum Thermodesulfobacteriota; class Desulfovibrionia; order Desulfovibrionales; family Desulfovibrionaceae; genus Halodesulfovibrio; species Halodesulfovibrio sp. MK-HDV. The sequence goes on from NZ_WYDS01000023.1 coordinate 3,876, forward strand.
CAAAGAGAGGGCGCACCGTTTGGCAGTTGCGTTTATTTTTGTCCGAGCGGTAAATTCTTAATTACAAAAAAAACGGCTGTAGATTTAGTTCCTTTTTGTCCGGCAAGGCGCTGACTGTCCTATTTCCTATTCAGTTTCTCCAAAAATATCATATGAAGAATTCGCACCTCCTTATCTAGTGTAGCGTTGAAGAACGCTGCAAGAATTTGAAGACAGTTGGGTATAAATGTGTCCCTACGTATAAAGTAGTATTTGCATTTTCTTGGCTGTACTTTTTCCCCATCCGTATTACTCTTTGCTCTTCAACACTTTCACTTGGTAATAAATTAATGAGTAACTCAGAGAAGATACCAGACCCGACATCATATAGATCTATATGGAATCTTGCGTGGCCGCAGATTCTTATGATGATGTTCCATTTTTTAATCGGCTTTGTCGATGTTTGGGTAGCCGGGCAGATAGATTCAAATGTTCAGGCGGCTCTCGGGATGATCTCCCAGACCTCTATGTTCTTCTTTGTCATAGCTATAGCCATTGGTAATGGCTGTGTTGCTGCCATTGGCCAGTCCATAGGGGCAGGTTTACATAAAAGGGCTGCACGGTATGTTGGATTAGTTGTGTTGCTTGGGTTGACTTGTGGTCTGTGTGTTTCTGGCTTGGGCTTAATTTTCCGCGATGCCTTTTTGGGAATACTGCAGACTCCTGAAGAGATTTATCCCATCGCAATGTATTTTCTAAAAATTTATTTAGTGCTCCTGCCTGTGTACTATGTGTTTGTTATTACAAACTCTATATTTCGGGCAAAGATGCTGGTCTTTATCCCAATGCGGGCAATCATCATTGTTGCATTGGTGAATACTATTGCTGACTTGGGGTTCGGACTTGGCTGGTTCGGCTTCCCAGAGTTTGGTTACCAAGGGGTAGCATGGGCAACTCTGCTTTCTGTTACTGGTGGTACAATTTATAACTTTAGTGTGCTTGTTAAACGAAAAATTCTTGTCAGACGCTCTTTCGCCCCGATGCGTTGGGTTCGCCGTGCGTTGCCTTATCTGGTAAAAGTAGCGGCTCCAGCTGGCGGGACTCAGGCTCTGTGGCACACAGGGTACATAGTGCTTTTCGCCATTGTTGCTTCGTTGCCGTACGACGCGGTTGACGCGCTTGCGGGACTTGCCGCGGGGATGCGTATCGAATCCCTTTTATTCCTGCCTGCGTTTGCGTTTAACATGACTGCAAGCATTCTTATCGGGCATTCACTGGGTGCCGGAAACAAGGCCGAGGCGAAACGCGTCGGGTTGCGTATTTTGGGTACCGCATGTGGGCTTATGTCCATAATCGCCATCATATTCTGGCCATTTATTGACCCTATGGCAAAATTTCTTGCACCTGAAGCCGATGTCACCATACAGGCGGCCGTGTATTTGAAATACAACATTATTTCTATTCCGTTCACTGTTGCCAGTATGACACTTGGCGGTATTATGACTGGTGCAGGTGCGACGATATACAATTTCTGGATTTATAGCAGTGCTTCGTGGCTGGTTCGGTTACCCGTGGCGTATATCCTCGGTCATCTGATTTTAAAAGATGCAGAGGGTGTTTACATTGCCATGCTCGTTTCACAGGTATTCCAGTCCACAACAATGTTTTATATATTTATGCGTCGCGACTGGTATCGCTTCAGCATGATTAAACGCAAAAATGCGACCGCTCCGGCTGCGTAGGAGTCTTCATGAAAGAACTTGTTTTTGAACCGATTACTTTTGAACGTAAAGATGAATACATGGAGCGTTTGGCTCGAAGCAACACCAAGTCATCCGACTTCAGTTTTACAAATATTTGGGGCTGGGCAGACGAGTACGGCCTTGAATGGGCGTGGACAGATAATTTAGTTTGGATTCGTCAGTCTACTACCGGTGATTCAGAGATTCCCGTTGTTCGTCACTGGGCGCCAATTGGTAACTGGGATAACGTGAACTGGGCGGATTGTCCGTATATGAAGCAAGCCCGCACGTTCCATCGTGTACCGGAGCGTCTGCTTGCAATCTGGAATGAAAAGCTTGGCGGTCGCGTCACTTCTCAAGAAGATCGTGGACAGTGGGATTACATTTATGACGTCGAAGAGCTTGGTGAGCTGCGTGGTAAGAAATTCCATAAAAAGAAGAACCTCGTAAACCAGTTTAAGAAGCTTTATACCTACACATATGAGCCAATGACCGCTGACTGCGTTGAAGCCGTGCTTGAAATGCAGGAAGAGTGGTGCATGTGGCGCGAATGTGAAGACTCTCAGTCTCTTCTTGCTGAAAACGACGCAATCCGCCGCGTACTGGAACAGTGGGACGAAATACCATCTCTTATTGGTGGTTCTATTCAAGTGGAAGGCAAAGTTATTGCTTATACGGTAGCAGAAGCTATCAACGACGAGACCGTTGTTATCCATTTTGAAAAAGGTCAAACTGACTACAAAGGTATTTATCAGGCCATCAACAATTTCTTCCTGACTGACGGTGGTTCCCGATTTACCTATGTAAACCGCGAGCAGGACTTAGCAGACGAAGGGTTGCGTAAAGCGAAGATGAGCTACAACCCAACCGATTTTGTGAAGAAGTTTGTGGTTGAATTAGCAGAAGAAAAGTAAAATTTCATGAGCTGAAAACAGCCGGTTATTTTTTCATTTACTATAGAATGTATGAAAAACGTCAGATTCGGAGCATGCAGTGGCTGTATGTGCGGGTTTGACGTTTTCCTCGTAACAGCGCAAAGTGCAGGGCTATCTTTGTCTACGTTTGACACCGTTTTTTAACGGAGATAGAAGTGCCACACATCATATACAGACCTGTGAGGAATAACATGACTCTTAATGAAAAAGTTGAAGCAGCGTTGGATAAAGTTCGCCCTTACCTTCAGAATGACGGTGGCGACGTTGAACTGGTAGATATTTCTGAACGCGGCATTGTAACTGTACGCCTTACCGGCGCTTGCAAGGGCTGCCCGATGTCCCAGATGACCCTGCGAAATACTGTAGAGCGTTTTGTTCTGAAAGCAGTGCCTGAAGTTAAGGCTGTTGAGCCAGCTGAAGACTAAAAAATTGATGGCAACTCCGCATCTTGCGGCGTTTCGTTGAAAAAGAAAGATTTTCACAGAGGTCTAACTCAGGTTTGATCTTGATTTTTTCTCATGCCGTTACACTTTTTTATCCGTAAAGCTTGAAGAGTTGTTAGCGGCAAAAGGTTGCACTGCGCGGGTTTGAATCAATCTGCGCGGCAGGAATGTTATTAGCAAATAAGTAGTAATCTAGGCGCATATATTTTTGCCTCAGGGCATCGCCTTATTAGGCGAGGATTGTTTATCTGTTTTGGACAATCACAGTTGGATGCGTCCGGTTTTTTATATTTTTAGGAGATAGTTACATGACTAAAGTAGTCACCCGTTTTGCTCCGTCCCCGACCGGGCATTTACACATCGGTGGTGCACGCACCGCTATTTTCAGTTGGTTGCTTGCTCGCCACAATGGCGGCGAATTTGTTCTGCGTATTGAAGATACTGACAAAGAACGTTCTGAACAGCAGTACACAGACGCAATTCTTGCTTCTATGGAATGGCTTGGTCTTAGCTGGGATGCAGAACCTGTATACCAGAGCCAGCGCGATGATCTGTACAACAAGTACATTGATCAGCTGCTTGCAGAAGGCAAAGCGTACTACTGTGACTGTACTTCTGAAGAAGTAGAAGCAATGCGTGAAGAAGCCCGTGCTAATGGCAAAAAGCCTAAGTACAACGGCAAATGTCGTGAGCTTGGTCTGGAGAAAGCAGAAGGCCGTGTAGTGCGTTTTAAAGCACCGCTTACTGGTCGTACTGTTTGGAAAGACCTTGTTAAAGGCAGCATTGCTTTTGACAACGAAGAGCTCGATGACATGATCATCCGCCGTAGCGATGGTTCTCCTACGTACAACCTTGCTGTTGTTGTAGATGACCATTCACAGGAAGTTTCTCATGTGCTTCGCGGTGATGACCATGTGAACAACACTCCTAAACAGATTATGGTTTATAATGCACTGGGCTGGGATCTTCCTGAATTCGGTCATGTTCCAATGATTCTTGGTTCTGATCGTAAAAAGCTTTCCAAACGTCATGGCGCAAAATCCGTTATGGAATACGAAAAAATGGGTCTGCTTCCGCAGGCGCTGGTTAACTACCTCGTACGTCTTGGCTGGTCTCACGGTGATCAGGAAATTTTCGCTCTGGACGAACTCATCGAAAAATTCTCAGCTGACAATCTTTCTTCTTCCGCTGCCGGTTTTGATTCAGACAAACTTCTCTGGCTCAACTCTCAGTACATGAAAGAATCTACTGACGCTGAACTTGCAGCACTGGTTGCACCGTTCGTAAAAGAAGCCGGTTTTGAGGTTTCCATTGAAACATTAACTTCAATGGCTCCTCTTTTTAAAGATCGTGCAAAAGATCTTGTTAGTCTTGTAGACGCAATGTGTTTCATGCTTCTTTCTGATTCCGAATACGTGTTTGAAGAAAAAGCAGTAACCAAAGCGTTAACTGAAGAAGGCAAACAGCATCTTGCAAATATGCGTGAACAGTTTGCAGCACTTGAAGCTTTCACTAAAGATACTACCCACGATGTTATGGGTAACTATGTATCTGATAATGGCCTCAAGTTTAAAGCTGTTGGCCCTCCATTACGTGTGGCACTTGTTGGTGCGATGGGTGGTCCTAACCTCCCTGACGTTATGGAGATCATCGGTAAAGAGCGTACCCTTGCTCGTATTGACCGTGCTCTTCAGCAGTAAGATTTTTATTATTGTCATTCAGAAAGCCGCTACAAACGTAGCGGCTTTTTTTGTAGTTACCAGTTGGAGCTTAAGGATTGAATTTTACAAGTTGAATTTTGACAGTTGAATTTCAAGAGCAGAATTTCATGATTGAATCTCATGGGTTGAGTAAAAACGAGTAAACCGCGTGAGAAATGCTTAAACGGGATTTGTGGGGTGGATATTTTTGAAGTTTTTGGGAGCTCCGCAAGTTGAAGCCGTGCCTCTTGGAATTCTACGGAAAAGATAGCAGAGCGGAGGGAGCTTAAGCCACGGGATGCAGGGCACAGGCACTTTTGAGGCGCTCAAAAAACACATTGAATTGCTGTATTCAATGTTGAATTAATACCTATGCAAAAGTGAATAGGTTGAAATGTGTTGTGATTACAGACTTTTTTCTTTTTGCTCTTATAAAACTATTCAAAAGTGAATAGTCGGTAAAACTTTCTTACAGATATTATCAATAAAATTTAACGGGTTATGTTTTGGCATGAGGCTTGCCTCTATAGAGGTACAACCCTGCCCTTGTCCGGCAATTTACTTTGATAAATTGATGTCGTGTTTCATGACGAATTTAACTTGTATATTGATTTTGTGCCCGTTTGTTTTGCTGAGACTGTCCCATGGGCAGGGCAATCTCAGGAGGAAAGTATGAGTAAACCAGTTAATTCTTTAGAATCCCCACGTTTTTGCGGTGTGCGTACTTTTATGCGTTTGCCTCATGTTGCTTCAGCAGAAGGTGTAGACTTCGCAATTTTAGGCGTACCGTTTGATACCGCGACATCATATAAGCCCGGCTGTCGTTTTGGTCCCGAATCTATTAGAGCGGCTTCCAGCATTTTGAAAAATTACAACGAAGTGCTTGATGTAGATATTTTTGAAGAATGTAGCGGTGTGGACTGGGGCGATATTGATATTGTTCCTGGTTACTTGGAAGAGAGCTTTGAAAAAATTGAAGAAGGCGTGGCAACCGTGCTACAGGAAGACGCTATTCCTGTAATCATGGGCGGCGATCATTCAATTACATTACCGGAATTGCGTGCTGTCGCTAAAAAGCATGGGCCGGTAGCTCTTATTCATTTTGATGCCCACTCCGATACAGGTAGTGACTACTTTGGTAAGCCGTACAACCATGGAACAACCTTCCATTGGGCTATCAAGGAAGGACTGATCAAGCCTGAAGCATCTTCTCAGGTGGGAATCCGTGGTCCATTGTACAGCCGTGATGCTTTACAGTTTGCACGTGAGAGTGGAATGGATGTGATTACCGGATGGGAATTGCATCACATAGGCATTGAAGCTGCTGTTAAACGCATTCGCGAACGCATCGCTCCGGGAACTCCAGTTTTTCTGACCTTTGATATCGACTTCCTTGATGCTGCATATGCACCGGGAACCGGTACACCTGAAATTGGTGGCTTTACCACTCATGAAGCACTAAAACTTGTGCTCGAATCTTGTCAGGGGTTGAATCTGATCGGGATGGATCTTGTTGAAGTTCTGCCTGAATCTGACACTGCTGATATTACATCCTTTGCTGCTGCCGGAATCATGCATGCCTTTCTGTCATGCCTTGCCTACAACAAGAGACAAGCTGGAACGGAGTAACATATGTCTATCGATCTTATAATTATCCTCGCCTATTTCCTCGTAATGATCGGGTGCGGTATTGCTGGAATCTTTTTCGCAAAAAGTAATGAAGATTTTCTTGTTGCCGGTCGTAACTTAAAATTTTGGATGTACTTTCCCTGTCTTGCCAGTGTTATTCTTGGTGGTGGTGCTACCTTCGGTTCTGTAAAGCTTGCCTATCAGTTTGGTTTCTCCGGAGCATGGGTTGTGCTTATGTATGGCTTTGGTGTGATGAGCATGGGCATTTTGCTTTCAAGCAAAATGGCTAACCTTCGCGTTATCAGCCTGAGTGAAATGCTGGAAGTGCGTTATGCAGCCAGTGCACGGTACATCAGTGCAATTATCTCCTGCATATACACCGCAATGATCGCGGTTGTTCAGGTTATCGCCATCGGTACTATTCTCCACGCATTTTTCGGTTGGGATATGGTTACATCCATGGTCGCCGGTGGTGCAGTATCTTTGCTGTACACCCTGCTTGGCGGTATGTGGTCTGTAACCATTACAGATGTTATCCAGTTTGTGTTGATGATGGTTGGCGTGTTCGGCTTCCTCGTACCGCTTTCTGTCGAAAAAGCCGGTGGCCTTGATGCGTTGTTCAACGCAGTTCCACCTTCCTACTTTGATCCGTTTGCTATCGGCTGGGATCAGCTTCTTATGTACTTCCTGCTCATGTATCTTGGTATTATGATCGGTCAGGACATCTGGCAGCGTGTATTCACCGCTAAGAGCGGTAAAGTTGCAACCCGTGGTACGATTACGGCTGGCTTCTTCTCCATACTCTGGGGCGGAGCAATGGCAATCTGTGGCATGGCAGCATTTGTTCTGCTCCCTGATCTTGACGAACCACAGAAAGCTCTCGGTCAGCTTGTTGTAACAGTTATGCCTAGCGGCCTGCTTGGTATGGTTGTCGCGGGCTTGCTCTCCACACTTATGTCCACAGTTAGTGGTACAATTCTCGCTTCTTCTACACTTATCATTAACGATCTTGTTAAGCCTTTCCGTGGTGAGATGGATAACAAGCAGGAGATGTTCCTTGCCCGCGTAATTACCTTTGCTGTAGGTATTGTTGTACTTCTTCTTGCAGTTGTTATCGGTGACGTAATGCATGCTCTTGATATCGCATATGCACTGCTTTCCGGTTGTATCTTCGTACCGGTTGTTGCTGGATTTTTCTGGCGAAAAGCGACAGCACAGGGTGCTGTATCTTCAATCGTAGTAAGTGGTATTGTTACAACTATATGCATTATGACCTACGGTGCGTTTTCCGCATACACCATCATTTACGGTATTTTGAGCAGCGCGGTTGTTCTGGTTGTCGTTAGCTTGATGACCGGCCCTCCGAATCCTGCACAACTTGCAGATTGGGAAGCTCGTCTTGCAGCTTCTGAACAGTACGATGCAGATTCAATGACTGATGAAGAGCGTCAAGCTCAGGCACAGCCAGCGGCAATGCATTAGCAGCTAATTTGCAGCGGAATATATTGATACAAAGAATAAAAGCCCGGAGAGATTCTCTCCGGGCTTTTTTGTAAATGAGCGGTTTGCCTGAGGACACCGCATTTGCTAGGGTCAACCGTGCTGACATCATAAGAATGTATGCTTCTGCATATTCTGTATAACAGTTGTAGTTCGGTAGGCAGACTGGATTATGGCTGTACCAACCTTTTTTCACTAGGAATTGTGTATGCGCAATTACACGCCCTATGAAAGCGGGGTGCGGGACTTCTTGGCAGAGTCTCTTCCCCTTCGCGCAAATTTACCGGATTTGCACGATCTTTATTCTGTAATCGAATCCATGCACGATAATGTTGTTATCGTGGATAAAGTAGGCGTCATTATCTGGGTGAGCGGCTGCTTTGAGAAAACATACGAAATTTCAAAAAGTGAAATTGTCGGTAGAACCACATACGATATGGAAGCAGAAGGTTTTTTCTGTCCATCCGTAGCTTCTCTTGTGTTACAGGGAAAACAGACTGTGACCATTGTCGAAGGCAATCAGCTTGGGGGGCGTAACATTGTTACGGGTGTACCTATTTATGATAAAGCCGGAGATGTAGAGTGGGTTATCAGCTATACCGTGGATTCTCGATATTTTCTGAAGCTCAACAATGAATATGAAAAGCTGAACACCGCGCTTGATGGTGAGCAGATTGTCTTGAGCCCTGACCCTTCTTCGTGGGGAGTTGTTGCCATCAGTCCGGCAATGCAAAGGGTGCTCGAGTATGTTTCTAAAGTAGCACTCGTTGATACAAACATTTTGATTACCGGTGAGTCCGGTGTTGGTAAAAATGTTATCTCCCGCCTGATCCATAAGCAGAGTGATCGTTCCAACGGTCCGCTTATGGAAATTAACTGTGCCGGTATTCCGGCAACCTTGCTTGAATCAGAATTGTTTGGGTACGAAGCCGGAGCGTTCACCGGTGCCAGTCGACACGGAAAGGTCGGGCGCATTGAACTTGCTAATGGTGGAACGCTTGTGCTTGATGAAATCGGCGAGCTGCCTCTTGAATTGCAAGCAAAGCTTTTGCAGGTAATTCAGGAAAAAAAACTTACCAAACTTGGCGGTACTCGCGCCATCAATGTGGACTTCAGGCTGATTGCCGCGACGAATCAGAATTTACGCTCTCTCGTAGATAAAAAATTGTTTCGTAGCGATTTGTTTTTCCGCTTGAATGTGCTTCATCTGGTTATCCCTCCACTTCGTGAACGTACCGAAGACATTGTACCGCTTGCGAATAATGTTTTGGAAGAAGCCAATGGAAAGTATTCTACAAATAAATATTTTTCACCGGAAGTGATGGATGCTTTGGAAATGTATTCATGGCCGGGTAATGTGCGGGAGTTGCGAAATGTAGTGGAACGACTTGTCATTATTTCGGAACAGCTCATTATCGCGGAAGAAGATTTGCCGTCACACATTCAGGATGGTGCTTTTCTAGAGCGTGAAAACAAGCTGCCGTTGAAAAATGCGCTTCACGAGTTGGAAAAGAAACTTGTAACGCGCGCATTCCATAAACATAAAACAACGGTGGCCACAGCGAAAGCATTGGGCATAAGTCAACCGAGTGCTGCGCGTAAGATAACAAAATATTGTAGGTAATGTTCTGTATTGTTACTGCGAATGTTGCTGTTTCAACGATACGATTCTTTATCTTTCTCTTAATATTACTTTGGAAATTGAATAGAAAAAGGGTGATTCTACGTACATGTAGAATCACCCTATATTTTCATACGAGCGCTATGTTGAGCAACACACATTGCGTGGCCGGAGGACGATAAATATCGTCCTCAGACAATGCAGCATCTGCTGCTATAGTCTTACTGCGCTGGTAGATCGTCTTTGGTATACATACGCCAGCTTGTTGTACCGTCCTCAGACGATTCAGGCTCAACACGTAGAATAGGTTCACCTTTCCAGTAATATATCATGGATTCGTCAGAGAAAACATCACACTTCATGTTCTCTGCGACAACATGTGGTTCTAGTTTTGCTACTTCAATTCCCAGTTCACTTAACTGTTCGCGCAGCAGGTCTTCAACACGCGCTGCAGCGCTTTGGGACATCTTGGTCATAGATTTCTCCTCATTATGCTGAGCGGACTATATCCTTGATTGCAATAGTTCGCAATTGTGTTGAGGTGTTGGAATGTAAACAGTGACAACTTAGTTGGAATGATGACGGCTTGCCCGCAAGTTGCTATAAGGTGGCTATGCCTAGAATGTAGAAACGTGTCTACCGTGTGTGAGCGTCTTTTTGATGACGCAACATATTATATAGATTAGTAAAAAGGATTGTCATGCAACTTACTACAGTGCTTTCTCAAATGCCCTTTTTTAGTGGACTCTCTGAAGAACAGCTTTCAGGATTGGCAGCCATTGCTGTAAAAAAAGATGTAGGACGCGGACAAATTATTTTTTATGAATCCGCTCCGGCAGAAGGTTTCTATATTGTTTTGTCCGGCAGAGTTAAGATTTACAAGACAGGCCCTGATGGACGAGAGGCGATTATTCACCTGTATGGCTCAGGCGAAACATTTGGCGAAGTAGCAGTTTTTCAGAACAGTTCATTCCCTGCACATTCTGAAGCAGTAGAAAAGTCCTCATTGGCATTTTTCCCGCGCAAAGGTTTGTTGGATTGCATTGCCAAAGACCCTGCGCTTGCACTCGCCATGCTTGGTGCTATGTCTATGAAATTACGAATGTTTACCAAGCAAGTAGAAGCGCTAACGCTTCACGAAGCCCCTCAGCGTCTTGCATCGTATCTGCTGTACACCAGTGAAGAAAAAAATGGAGCTGTTACCTTTAAGCTTGATGTTTCTAAAGGATTGCTCGCAGGTATGCTTGGAACAGCACGTGAAACGCTATCCCGTACTCTTTCTAAAATGGCAGATCGGGGACTTGTTTCGGTAGAAGGGCGACAGATTACCATTGAAGACATGGCTGCGCTTGAAGATTTGGCGGAAGGTGAAATAGTTCTTTAAATCTATCCACCCGCAATTTCATAATATAGTTTTGCGCTCATAGTTTTTTAATTCCTGAGTCGGTCGGCTGTAGAGCGCGCCAGATCAGGACTTTTTGTCGCGAGGCTGTGTCCCTCATAAGGTTTCATTACGCAGCACAAATTAGTCAGGTAGGTACAATACCAACACTAATGAGGTTACAGCATATCTCAGCTTTTTTTCTTTTAGCAGGTCAAAAATACAGTTGCTTGATTTTGTACATAATTACCAACTGTTGCATTCATCTTGTTTTTTGTGATTACATTTGATTACGATGAGTGTCTTCTGCAACATGTTGTTAGCATTACTAGATTGAACTAAAGAGTTGTTTATGAACCGCCGTTGAAATACTTCAACGGCGGTTTTTTGCTGTAATAAAAGAATGATGCAGTGTTTTTTGTACGCAGTGAAGAAAGAATACAGCAATCTATCAACAATATTACGATGTAGTAATGTTTGTTTTGTGTTCTTTCTGCTAGCGTGTTGGTAATTGCTTAAGGTTGTTGCGATCAGTGTAGCAGCAGGCTGCATTTTCTAATGTTGAACGTAACAGATTCTTATAGATTAAAAAACTGTATTGATAGGAGGCACATTATGGTAAGAGCAAAAATGATTGCTTGTAATATTGGAGCATTATTGGTTTTGGCTATATTGATTATGCCGACAGCTGTTAAAGCACAAACATGTGGCCCGCAGCCGTGTGTAAAGGTTCAACCGTGTGTGAAAGCAGTTCCTTGTCCACAGCCTGTTCCGTGTCCGCAACCTGCACCGTGTGTACGTCCTGAACCGTGCATTAAGCCGTTACCGTCTGCAATGCCGTGTCCAAAGCCGTGCCCACCGCCAGTAGTTGTTGAGAAGGTAGTTCCTTGCTCACCTTGTCCACAATTTGCTGTATTATCTGTTCCTTGCAACCAGATGGCAATTAATAGAGTTCTTTCTAATGCATCAAAATGCAAAGTTAGACGTCCAATGTACCGTGGCGCTTGCATGAGTCGTTGTCTGTCCCCTTGTGGCAGATGGTGGGCTGGCTACCCTCGTGTTAAGTAACTAACATTTTAACTGTGCAGGCACATTGCAATGCCGCACAAGAAATTCATATGAAAAGGCCGCAGTACTTGGTACTGCGGCCTTTTTCTAACTTTGTCTGGTAAGGTGAACGTGTCGTTCTGTGGAGAAAATATTGTTTGGGTCGATTAGCCGAACATTGTTTTTTGAGCTCTGCCGCCACCACAAGTCATGATAGTTTCATTAGCTTCAATAGTAACACCGGCAAGTTTAATTGCGTCTGCTAATGCGCGGGAAAGACCGGTACAGCAAGGTACTTCCATACGAAGAACGCTGATGGAGCGGATGCCGCTGGTTCGGATAATGTCAGCAAGTTTGTTTACGTATTCGTTGGTATCATCAAATTTAGGGCAACCAATGAGAACAACTTTATCTTTTGCAAACTCACTGTGGAAAATTGGTGATGCTGCTGCTGCACAGTCTGCCGCAACAAGCACGTCTGCGTCTTTAAGGTATGGAGCAGTCGGTGGAACAAGACGGATTTTGAGAGGCCAGTGACCAGGGCCGGAAACTTTGCTGCCCGGTACCGCAATCTCAACAGTCTTCATGCTTTTAACATGAGATCCCATGCAACCGCACGGACTGGACTGAGGTGCTTCTTTTTCGTCGCGCTCTTTTACCCATTCCATTGCAGCTTCTTCGTCAAACTCAGGAGCTTCTCGTTCAATAATATGCAATGCGTCCTGAGGACATGCACCAAGGCATGCGCCTAAGCCATCACAGTATTCATCTTTAACGATTTTTGCTTTGCCGTTGATGATCTGGATAGCACCCTCAGCACAGTCAAGAACGCACAAGCCGCAGCCATCACAACGTTCTTCATCAATCTCTATAATCTTACGCATTACTTTATTCATAAAAACTCCTTTTAGCGAAGTCGCTTTAATTCCTTGTCTGTTGAGTTCACAATACTCGATTCGTTTTTTCATGTTGTGACATACGGCAAAAATAAGGACTTTTTCTCTAATAATTACATTTTTTTCTGAAAAACTTTTCAGTAGTCATAACTTCCATTGGTTGCAGAATATATGCTTATAAAATTACAAAAGTAGACTTGCAAGTTTCGCTTCTCTTGGGCAATCTTTAGTGTGTAGTGAATTGCTTAAAGAGCTCTTAATAAGGAAAAATCCATGAAATTCGCTGAAATAAACTTGCTTTCAGAGCTAGCAAAGCCTGAGTTTAAAGATTTACGCGCCGCAATGAACGAGCGAAAATTTGTTGCCACCGAGATGATAGCAGATCCTTCTGATCCTTCAATTGATGAAATATCAAAACCGAATGCATCCGGTGCCGGTAGTGTTTTCATTGTTAAAGAAGGGCGTTTGAGAGTTTTCCTCGCGGCAGAAGGTAAAGAGTTTACACTGTCTATTTTGGAAAAGGGTGATATTTATACCTGTCATACCGGAACATTTGTTCAGGCACTTACTTCAGGAGTGTTGCTTACCACAAGTATCCCTGTGTTCCATACCTACATGCGCGATATTCCGCAGGTAAGTAAAGTCATGGTTCGTATTCTCGGTAATATGCTGAAAAGCACTTTCGGCATTATTGATGGTCTTGTTTTCGGGGATGCTTCTACACGTCTTGCTGATTTCTTGTTATCTGTAGCAAAAGAAGAAGACGGAAAACTCGTAGCTCGGCTTGGTATGACTGGTGAACAACTTGCACAACACGTTGGTTCCACTCGTCAGACTGTTTCAACTTTGCTTAATGATATGGTTCGATCCGGCATTCTGGTTCGGGTAAAACGCGGAGTTTTTGAAATTGTAGACGAAACACGTTTGGATGAGCTTAATAAATAGAAATGCAATGCCTATTCGTCTATTTTTAAAGTAATTGTCAGCTTGCCGACAGAATGAGATTTGTGAGTGTGCAATAGAGGAGACTGAACAAAAATTTTTGGAGGAGAGCATTTATGGTAAAAGAACCAAAACGACCTGAAGATCTTTCTATGTGGGAAGACGCGCAAGCAATGATCCGTAAAGCGAAAGCGGAAAGCATTGAAACTGCGTGGGACAGATTGGAGCGTCAAACTCCACACTGTAAGTTCTGTGATCTTGGCACAACCTGCCGAAACTGTATCATGGGGCCTTGCCGAATCAGTACTAAACCGGGTGCAAAAATGAACCTTGGCGTATGCGGTGCCGACGCAGACGTTGTGGTTGCCCGTAACTTTGGTCGCTTTATCGCTGGTGGTAGCGCTGGTCACTCAGATCACGGTCGTGATTTGATTGAAGTACTGGAAGCGATTGTTGAAGGTGACACCAAGCACTACAAGATTACCGAACCAGAAAAGCTTATTCGCATCGCAGCAGAGGTTGGCATTGCCACCGAAGGCCGCGAATTGAACGACATTGCAATTGATCTTGTTGATGAATGTTATAAAGATTTTGGCTCCCGTCGTTCCTCCCTTGCCTTTTTATCCCGAGTTCCAGAACAGCGTCTTGCGTTGTGGGATCGCGTAGGCATTACCCCGCGTGGTGTTGACCGCGAAATTGCAGAAATGATGCACCGTACTCACATGGGCTGTGACAACGATGCACCGAACACGCTCCTTCACTCAGCACGTTGTGCACTGGCAGACGGCTGGGGTGGTTCCATGATTGGTACAGAGCTTTCCGATGTTATTTTCGGTACTCCAACTCCGTCTCGTTCCACCAGCAACCTCGGTGTTATCAAAGAAGATAAAGTAAACATTTTGGTACACGGTCATAACCCTGTTGTATCCGAAATGATTCTTGCTGCAGCACGTCTTCCTGAACTTGTTGAAAAAGCAAAAGCTGCTGGCGCAGCTGGTATCAACGTAGCCGGTCTTTGTTGTACCGGTAACGAGCTGCTTATGCGTCAGGGTATCCCTATGGCTGGTAACCATCTCATGACAGAACTCGCCATCGTTACCGGTGCTGTTGAGTCAGTTGTTGTTGATTACCAGTGTATTATGCCTTCCATGGTAACTGTTGCACAGTGTTACCATACCCGCTTTATCACCACTGCGGAAAAAGCTAAATTTACCGGTGCAATGCACTTTGAAGTTCATCCGCACAATGCTCTTGAGCAGGCAACTGCAATTGTTGAAGAGTCTATTAAAGCATACGTAGAGCGCGACAGCGGTCGTGTGGAGATTCCAGTAGAGCCAGTAGAAATTATGACCGGCTTCTCCAACGAAGCTATTCTTTCTGCACTCGGCGGAACCCTTACTCCTCTGATTGATGCTATCAAAGCTGGCAAAATTCGCGGTATTGTTGGCATCGTGGGTTGTAACAACCCTAAAATAAAACAGGATTCCGCAAACGTCGGCCTTGCTAAAGAGCTCCTCAAACGCGACATTCTTGTTCTCGTTACCGGTTGTGTAACAACTGCCGCCGGTAAAGCTGGGCTTCTTGTACCTGAAGGTATCGAGATGGCAGGCGAGGGCATTAAAGAAGTGTGTGGTTCACTCGGCATTCCGCCAGTACTTCACCTTGGTAGTTGTGTAGATAACTCACGTATCATGCACCTTTGCGGCCTTGTTGCAAAAGAGCTTGGCGTGGACATCTCCGATCTTCCAGTAGGTGCTTCTTCTCCAGAATGGTATTCAGAGAAAGCTGCTGCAATCGGCATGTATGCTGTAGCAAGTGGTGTTATGACTCACCTTGGTCTGCCGCCGAACATTCTGGGTTCCGAAACTGTAACCAACATTGCCCTTGAAGGGTTGGAAGACATCGTAGGCGCCCACTTTGTTGTGGAAGAAGACTACGTGAAAGCCGCAGGGCTTCTGGATGCACGCATCCGTATGAAGCGTCTTGGTCTTGGTCTTTCTGAATAATAAGTAAAGTACGGCTTAACGTAGTGCGGCGCTGCATCCCCCGCACTACGTTAGCTGCTTTTTCGGTACGGCATGGGAGATAATGTAGAATGAAGTTAGCATTTGCAGGCAAAGGTGGCGTGGGTAAAACTACCCTCACCGCATGGATGGCAGATTATCTTGCCCGAAAAGGGCAGAATGTGTGGCTGGTAGACGCAGACACAGCACTTTCTCTAGGCGAAGCCTGCGGGATTGATCGCAGCAGTCTACCAGAAGCCCTTATTCACCGTGAAGATTTGATTCGCGAGCGAATTCGGCAGGAAAATACCAGCATGTTCACCTTGAATCCTGAGGTTAGTGACTTGCCGGAGGCTCTTTCCGTAGAGCTTCCAGTTACAGGAGACATTGAACAAGGTACAACTGCCGGATCAAAACGCTTGCTTGTGATGGGTACTGTGACAGGAGCCGGAGGCGGTTGTGCCTGTGCTGCCAACACACTTCTTAAAGCCATTCTCGCGCACCTCGTTCTCGAAAGAAACGATTGGGTGCTCGTAGATTTGGAAGCAGGAGTGGAGCACTTAGGGCGCGGAACCGTTGCACACGTAGACGGACTTGTTGTGGTATCTGAACCAAGTATGCGCGGGCTGCAAACTGCTGCCGATGTGGGCGCAATGGCAGCAGATCTAGGATTGAATAAACAAGTTCTTGTTCTTAATCGTTCTGACATAGAAACACCAAAACTCCCACTGCTTGAAGGACTCCCCAAGCAAGTGGTTTCCATGCCGTACCTATCATCTCTCGCAGCACGACAGTTGGAAACCGGCAACGTGCTTGGTCTGACAGATGAAAAAATTGATCTAGTTGTTGAACAAGTGTTAGCAAGCTTTGGAGCGGATGTTTAGAGCTGCTGTCTCCGACGGCGCCTGTCGGCGGGCTTACCAGCGGGATGCCTTCGGCGAACCTGCTGTGCTTGCCTCCGGCGGCCAGAGAACCTTTCTGTAGAAAGGCTTCTCTGGACTCTCCAAAGACTTTTATTTGCGAGATAAGCTTATTTTTTACGTAGGCTCGCGGCTTATGCCTCACTACCTTTCCAGAAATTTATAAAGGCCGTCCTAAAATATTAGGGCAGCCTTTTTTGTTGTTCAAGTCAGTAATGTTAAGCCGTGTGCGAAAATTATCTACGGGCGTTCTTCGCATAATAAAAGTTTTAGGAAGGGGGTCTGGGGGAGAACCCTTTTCCAAAAGGGTTTCCTCCAGCCGTCGGAGACTCGCCGAAGGCACGAAAAACTCAAGCGCCGCAGGCAAAAAAAGAAAAAGAAAAAGAAAAAAGCACCGCAGACACAAAAAAAGAGCACCCTTGTTAAGGATGCTCTTTTTTTGTTTGTTGCTATCTATCGTCTTTGCGTGCGCTGAACATGGCAACACAACCTTTGACTTCAATTTTAACATTGGAGAAGCGGGACTCCAGCACATCGCGCAGTCCGTTACGGTAATCGCGATTGTTGGAGAAGATGCCTCTTTTGTTGTAGAAAGCCATAAGGTTTTGTGCGGCAAAGTTCTGGCGTACGCCGTGGCTCAGGATAGTTGAGCCGAATATTTTACCACCGTCGTGCAGGTACTCAGAAAGAGTGTCCAGAAGCACGGCTTTTTCTTTGATTGCTCCGGGGAGGCAATGGAAGAGGTAGTTAATGCTTATGGATTCAAATTTTGCGCATGGCAGGTTAAGCGGTGCAAGAATGTTTGCCTGATATATTTCTGGATTGAAGCGTTTAACGCGTGCTGCTGCGGTTTCGAGACTTGTATTGTTTAAGTCTAGCAGAGCAAGGCGGCGTTTTTGTTCGAGCAGGCATTTGTCGAGGAAGTAGCCGGTGCCGACACCGACATCAAGGTGGTTTAGCGTAACGTGTTTACGAAAGTGATGGCGTAGGTGTTTGGTCGGGCAACGCCAGATGAATGAGTTGGAAACGCCGAGTACCCATATATCGTATAAGGAAAGGACAGGTTTTGTGTATATGGCCTGTCCTGCGTGAATTGCTTGTGAGTGTTTCATTGTAGAATCTCCTCATCATGTCATTGATGATGAACCGTTGGGTCTGAATACTTTTATGCTGTATGAGGACAAAGAGGGCAGCACAATCTGCAACTCGTATCGCATGAACAATGTTCAGGAGAAGTTAAAAAAAGCTATAAAGCTCATAAGAGTTGTTTTTGTGGTGTGTTCTCAAGTGATTTCAACTGGTATAGGCATAGAAAAAGCGCCCTGTACGTTGCCACAGGGCGCTTTATCACTGATAGCCAAGAGGTGAATACAACATCATTAAAAATAACGAAAGTTGAAATCGCCTCGCAAGGAGGTAACGGCTTCTAAGAAGAGTCTTATCATATTGCTGAATAAATTAGACGTCATCAAAGTGACATTGTGCTTTTATAAGCTCCAGTACGATTGCATGTACATATCACAACAAACGTACCGGACATAGGAACTTGGGGAGTTGGGTGTTCCAAAAGCGAGAAAGGGAAGCTAAAAATCGCTATACTTATTTTTAAGCTGTCAATCCGTCATAAAGCAGCACAGTAGTTGCTGGTTCATGACAGGCTGACAGGGTGTGCAGTAAATAAAAGCCCCTCCCGCGTAATGCGAGAGGGGCCTTCGTGCTTAGGACACTATCCGAGGATAGCTTTGAGATCTTCGTCTGGAGTAGAGATAGGTTTGATACCGTAGTTCTCTACCAGAACGTTAAGGATGTTCGGGCTGATGAATGCAGGAAGTGTAGGTCCAAGACGGATGTCGGTGATACCGAGAGAGAGAAGGGTGAGAAGAATAACAACAGCCTTCTGCTCGTACCAGCTCAGGATCATGGACAATGGAAGTTCGTTTACGCCGCATTCAAATGCGCCAGCAAGAGCGATTGCAATCTGGATTGCAGAGTATGCATCGTTACACTGACCAATGTCGAGGAGACGTGGAATGCCGCCGATGTCGCCGAGTTTCTTATCAAAGAAGCGGAATTTACCACAAGCAAGAGTAAGAATTACGGTGTCTTCTGGAGCTTTTTCTACGAATTCAGTGTAGTAGTTACGGCCAGGTTTTGCGCCATCACAGCCGCCAACGAGGAAGAAGTGACGGATTGAACCGGCTTTAACGCCTTCGATTACTTTGTCTGCAACACTCATTACGGTGTTATGACCGAAGCCACAAAGTACGCTGCCGTTCTCTGTTGTTTCAGTAAAGCCTGGCTGTGCGAGAGCGCGTTCGATAACTGGAGTAAAATCTTTGCCGGGGCCAATGTGGGTAAGACCAGGCCAGCCAACGAGACCAGTTGTGAATACGTTGTCTTTGTAGACGTCCTGAGGTTTCTGAATGCAGTTAGTTGTAAAGAGGATTGCACCAGGGAACTCAGGGAATTCTTTATGCTGGTTCTGCCATGCAGTACCAAAGTGGCCGTAGAAGTGATCAAACTTCTTGAGCTCTGGGTATGCGTGACATGGGAGCATTTCACCATGTGTGTAAATATTGATGCCTTTTCCTTCAGTCTGCTTGAGAAGGAGGAAGAGGTCCTGAAGATCGTGACCGGTAACGAGGATAGCTTTACCCGGTACGTGGCCGAGAGGTACTTCTGTTGGTTCTGGGTGACCGAATGTACCGGTGTTAGCAGTATCAAGAAGTTCCATTGCACGAAGGTTAACTTCGCCACATTTGAGGCAAAGACCGAGCCATGCTTCAAGATTGCGTTCTTCACCATCGTAACCTGCAGCAAGGCCGGTGTAGATGAAGTGATATACAGAAGAGTCCTGCTGACCAAGAACGCCAGCGTGATCTACGTAGGCACAAAGACCTTTCATACCGTAAATGAGAAGCTGTTTAGCTGAACGGATATCTTCGTCAGCATCGAAATCTTTTGTTGAGTGAGTTTCACCCTGAGCGATTAAGCCTTCAATGGTTTCTGCTGGCTCAAATGCGCCCGGACCGCTCTGGAAGTGAGTATCGAGAGCTTTACGGTGTGCAACGATTTCGTTGATGTATTTCTGAAAATCTTCTGGAGCGAAGTTTACGTTAGTAAGTGTTGTAAAGAGCATCTTGGCAGTGAAGTGGCCAAGGTTGTTGCTGCTGTCACCTTTTTTAAGTGCTGCAAGAGCAAGGCCGCGAAGTGCATAAACTGTGAGATCTTGAAGGGCTGCGACGTCTGCTTTTTTGCCGCATACACCGATTTTATCACAGCCGATGCCTTTGGCTGTCTGCTCACACTGGTTACAGAACATAGATAACTCCTTTGAAGGTACATTTACTTGAGTTGCTTCGTCTGATTTGAAAAGCTTTTTGAAGAATTCTAACATACTGGTACACCTCGTATGGTATAGGAAATTTTTGTGTATATCATCTAACAGCAACTGGAAAGCAATTCATCAAAATAGGTGATGTAAGAAGGAAGTTCGTTGCTGTTGAATGCAACCTACCTATCCCATGTGTTTTATTCTGTGACGCGAGTCAAAAAACATGGGTAGTGCGCAAAAAAACATTTTTTACGGTATTACTTTTATCGTATTGAATTTCTCATGTTCCCATTGTGAGGGACATTATATAGGGTGTACTCAGCGTTTCTCGCGCATTTATTTGCCGTTTGCTTGCAAGAAAAAAGGAGAAAGTATATTTTTTCTTCTTGACGAGTGAGTTGGGAATGCGTAAATACCATCTTCGCCGTAACGGTGTAGGCGCGTAGCTCAGTGGTAGAGCACTACCTTGACATGGTAGGGGTCAGCAGTTCGATACTGCTCGTGCCTACCAACACTGACGGATTGTAGGGAGGCGTTAGCCTCCCTTTTTTTTATATATATCGAAAATTTTCAGGAGATGCCATCGTGAACGTGTCTATTGAAGGACAAGTTGTAGAGGTAGCAGCAGATGCAAGCTTCCGAGATGCCCTGAGAGAAGTACTCAGCGGTAAAAAATTCAAGACTGTGTTGGCTGCAAAGTGCGGCACGACAACGCTTGATCTCACAGCAACTATTCCGACGGGCTGTGAAGAGATCACGCCTGTCTACGTGGACACGCCGGAAGGTCTTGATTTGCTCAGACACTCCACTGCACACATTATGGCTGATGCAGTAAAACGTCTGTTCCCTTCTGCTAAGGTTACTATTGGTCCTTCCATTGAAAACGGCTTTTACTACGACTTTGACGTAGAGCGCCCGTTCTCACCGGAAGACCTTGAAGCAATTGAAGCGGAAATGACTAAGATCATCCGTGAGGCCGCTCCATTTACTTGCGAAGTTGTTTCCAAGGATGAAGCGAAGAAGCTGTTTGCAGATATGGGCGAAAGCTACAAGCTTGAGCTTATCGATGCCATTGATGATGAAGTTGTATCTATCTACCGTCATGGCGAATTTGCAGACCTTTGTCGTGGTCCACATCTTCCGACTACCGGATACGTTAAGTCGTTCAAACTCATGTCTGTTGCTGGTGCTTACTGGCGCGGTGATGAAAAGAACCAGATGCTTTCTCGTATTTACGGTACCGCTTTTGCTGATCCTAAAGAATTGAAAAAGTACCTTCATCGTCTTGAAGAAGCGAAAAAACGCGACCACCGTAAACTCGGTGCTGCGCTTGACCTCTTTAGCTTTCAGGAAGAAGGCGGCGTTGGTATGGCTTACTGGCATCCAAAAGGTGCTCTTGTCCGTACCATCCTTGAAGACTTCGAACGTAAAGAGCATTTAAAACGCGGTTACGATATCGTACAGGCACCACAGATTCTTAAGCGTGAGCTTTGGGAACGTTCCGGCCACTACGAGAACTACCGCGAAAATATGTACTTCACCGAAATCGATGATGTACCATATGGCGTTAAGCCTATGAACTGTGTTGCGCACATGCTTATTTATAAGTCTCACATGCGCAGCTACCGTGACCTTCCAATGCGCTACTTTGAGCTTGGTGTGGTTCACCGTCACGAAAAGTCCGGCGTATTGCACGGCCTTATGCGTGTCCGTCAGTTCACTCAGGATGATGCTCATATTATTTGCCGCCCTGACCAACTTCAGGAAGAGATTGTTGGTGTTCTTAACTTCGTTAAAGACATTATGAATGTTTTTGGTTTTGAATACTCACTTGAGCTTTCCACCCGTCCTGAAAAATCCATTGGCGAAGACGCTGACTGGGATCTGGCAACAGAATCTTTGGTTGAAGCGCTCAAAGTCATTGATCTTCCTTACGAGATTAACGAAGGTGATGGGGCATTTTACGGACCTAAGATTGACGTTAAGCTTCGTGACTGCCTTGACAGAGAATGGCAATGTGCTACCGTTCAGTGTGATTTTACCTTGCCAGAACGCTTTGACTTGGGGTACGTCGGCGAAGATGGTGAACGCCACCGTCCTGTAATGGTCCATCGCGTTATCCTTGGTTCGGTTGAACGCTTTATCGGTATTCTGACTGAACACTACGCTGGTGCATTCCCGACTTGGCTTGCACCGATGCAGGCTCGCGTGTTGACTGTTACTGATGCACACAACGAATTTGCAGAAAAAATCAAAGCGGAACTTCTTAAAGAAGGCATCCGCGTTGAGGCAGATACTCGTAATGAAAAGCTGGGCTACAAAGTTCGTGAAGCCCAGGTTTCTAAGATCCCGTATATGCTAGTTATCGGGGATAAAGAGATTGAAGAGCAAGGTGTGAACGTACGCATGCGTAAGGGCGAAAACCTTGGTCTGAAATCCGTTTCGGAAGTGGCAGAGCTTATTAAAGCTGATTGTGAAGAACCGTTTAAAAGCGGAGGGTTAAGCTATCGCTTTTCCTAAGTATCGTAGGCAAGAGCCGCAGGATATGACAAAGCGCAACGAACAAATTCGTGCGCGTGAGGTTCGTGTTATTGGTGAAACAGGTGAGCAGCTGGGTATTCTCGGAAGAAACCAGGCCATCGACATCGCCAAAGAAAAAGGACTCGACCTCGTAGAGGTAGCCGCTAGTGCTGAGCCACCAGTCTGTAAAATTATGGACTATGGTAAGTACAAGTTTGAGCTGAAGAAGAAGAAACAGGAAGCAAAGAAAAATGCTGCTGTAGTTCAGGTTAAAGAAATCAAAGTTCGTCCAAAAACTGACGAGCATGATTACCAGACCAAACTCAAGCACATTCGTCGCTTCCTCGAAGCCGGTGACCGTTGTAAAGTTACTGTGTTCTTCCGTGGACGTGAAATCGTTCATAAAGATCGCGGTCTTACAATATTGGAACGGGCTATGGAGGATACCAAAGATATCGCAAAAGTAGATCAGATGCCACGTTCCGAAGGACGTACCCTGCACATGTTGCTGGTACCGACTGCAAAGAAATAAGCATTCTGACTTGATTTTGTGATTGATTTGGAGCAATATCCCCGTTTCGCGTAGTCATACTTGTTATTCTGCGCATTGCTCAGAGGAATTTTTTGAAAACTCCCTGTATTGCAGGGGGTTTTCTCTCGCGTGCTGTCGTTACGCTGTAGAATGACAGTACAGCAATAACGGTAAGGAGATTAACATGCCAAAGATGAAAACCAGACGTGGCGCTGCAAAGCGTTTTTCTTTGACTGGTACCGGCAAGTTCAAACGTCGCAAGCAGAACCTTCGTCACATCCTGACAAAGAAAAGTGCTAAGCGTAAAATGAACCTCGGTCAGTCTGCTATTGTTGATAAAAGCAACGAGAAAGCTGTTCGTCGTATGCTTCCATACGCATAAGACATTATCAACTTAGTAAATAACTTTTTTACGCGCTCCGTTGGCAGTTCTCTCGCCTCACGGAGTGACAAAGACCCTGGAGGGTATCCATGCGAGTCAAGAGAGGCTTGGCGGCCCATCGTCGCCATAAGAAATATCTGAAGATGGCTAAAGGTTTCCGTGGCGGTCGTTCTAAATTGTACCGTACCGCACGTGAAGCAGTAGAAAATGCATTAGTATATTCTTACCGTGACCGTAAGACTAAGAAACGTGAGTTTCGTCGTCTTTGGATTCTGCGTATCAACGCAGGTTCCCGTTTGAACGGTCTTTCCTACAGCAAGTTCATGCACGGCCTGGCCCTGGCTGGCATTGAACTGAACCGTAAGGTCCTTGCTGACCTTGCAGTTCGTGAAAAAGAGCACTTTGCACAGCTTTGCGAAATCGCAAAAGCTAAGCTGAGCTAAGTAGCAGTTTCAGGTATATGAGCCTGATACATGAATTAGAAAGCCTGGTTCAGGAGCTTAACAGCGGCCTGGATCAGGCTTTTTCGTTAACCGTAGTGGAAGATTTGCGTGTAGCCTTTTTGGGCCGAAAGGGTAAACTCGCGCAGATCATGCAACGTCTTCCAGAACTGTCAGCAGAAGAGCGTCCGGAAGTTGGTAAAACTGCAAACATCGTAAAAGGCAAACTTACTGGTTTGCTTGATGCATACAAAACCAAACTGGAAAGCGCAGAAGAAGCGGACAAACTTGCCAAGTTTGACCCTTCCATGCCGGGACGTATGCCTTGGCAGGGTTCATTGCACCCTGTTACTAAGGTAATGACAGAGATCTGTGACATCTTCAAAGGTCTTGGTTACGACATTGTAACCGGTCCTGAAGTTGAGAACGATTTTTATAACTTTGAAGCGCTCAATCTGCCTCCAGAGCATCCGGCGCGTGACATGCAGGATACCCTGTACGTAACAGATAATATTCTTCTGCGTACACACACATCCCCAATGCAGGCACGTACCATGCTCAAGCAGAAGCCACCGCTTGCTATTATCGCACCGGGTAAAGTGTATCGTCGTGATTCCGACATTACACACACACCTATGTTCCACCAGATCGAAGGTCTGCTGGTTGGCGAAAAAGTAAGCCTCGCGGAGCTTCGTGGTACTCTTACAGCCTTCTTGCAGGAAGTGTTTGGACCGGAAACAAAAGTTCGTTTCCGCCCTAGCTTCTTCCCGTTCACCGAGCCTAGCGTAGAAGTAGATATTTCTTGCTGCATGTGCGGTGGTGAAGGTGAAGTGGACTGTCAGCCTTGTCGTGTTTGTAAGCAGACCGGTTGGGTTGAAATCCTTGGCTGTGGCATGGTCGATCCTGAAGTGTTCAAGAAAGTTGGCTATGATCCGGAAAAATACACCGGTTTTGCCTTCGGTCTTGGTGTGGAACGTGTTGCAATGCTCAAATACGGCATTGGCGACCTCCGCATGTTCTTCGAGAACGATGTGCGTTTCCTTAACCAGTTCATATAGCAGGGGAGAATAGTACCATGCTTTTAAGTATTAACTGGTTGAAAGAGTTTGTTCCGTTTACCGGAACAATTCAGGAACTTGACGACGCGCTGACCATGCTTGGTCTTGAAGTGGAAGAAGTCATTCGTCCATTTGAAGGCATTAAGCCAATGGTTATCGGTCACGTTGTTGAGTGTGAGAAACACCCGGAAGCAGAAAAACTTTCTGTTTGTAAGGTTGAAGTCGGCGATGAAGAGCCTTTGACTATTGTCTGCGGTGCACCGAACGTTCGTAAAGGACTGACAGTTGCTGTAGTTAAAGTTGGCTCTGTAATGCCTGACGGCACTAAGATTAAAAAGACAAAACTTCGCGGTATTCCATCCTTCGGCATGATTTGTTCCGAGCGTGAGCTTGGTCTTTCAGACGAACATGATGGCATCATGGAGCTTCCTGAAGGGCTCGTGCCGGGTGCAAACCTTGTTGAGTCTCTCAAGCTTGATGAAGAAGTGCTGGATATTTCCATCACTCCTAACCGTGCAGATTCTCTGAGCGTACTTGGTGTTGCTCGTGAGGTTGCTCTTGCTTTTGATCTGCCGCTCACCGTTCCTGAGTACAATCTTGTTGAATCCGGCGTTGATTGCTCTGAAGAAGTTGCAATCGAAATTGCCGATGCAGATAAATGTTACTGCTACTACGGTCGTATTCTTGAAGGTGCTGCCATTGGTCAGTCTCCTGCATGGATGCGTTACCGTCTCGTAGCTGTTGGATTACGTCCTATCTCTAATATTGTAGACGTAACCAACTACATCATGATGGGCTTTGGTCAGCCTCTCCACGCATTCGATCTTGATCGCCTTGAAGGTGGCAAAATTGTTGTGGATACTGCTGCTGAAGGTGAAAAGTTTACTACTCTTGATGAGCAGGAACGCACACTTAAAGCAACAGACCTCCTGATCAAAGACGGCAGCAGAAGCGTTGCTCTTGCTGGTGTTATGGGTGGCGCTAACAGCGAAATCCATGATGGTTCAACACGCATTTTCCTTGAATCTGCTGTGTTCCATCCGGCATCAGTGCGTCGTACCGCTCGTCGCCTTACTCTCTCATCTGATGCTTCTTTCCGCTTTGAACGTGGTGTTGACCAGTTAAATTGCCCACAGGCAATGGATCGCGCAGCAGCAATGCTTGCCGAACTCACTGGCGCAACAATCCGCAAAGGCGTTTGTAAAGCAGAGCCTAAGCCTTGGATCGCTCCAGAGCTTCAGTTCCGCCCGCAGCGCTGTCGTGACCTTCTCGGTGTAGATGTAGAAGATTCTTTCTGCAAAGCTACCCTTGAAAAGCTTGGTTGTACTATTTCCGGTTCCGATACAGCAAACTGGACTATCGTACCTCCTAGCAACCGTCTTGACTACGAGCGTGAAGTAGACTTTATTGAAGAAGTAGCGCGCGTATACGGCATGGACCGTATCGAGCCTATTCTTCCTCAGGTAAAACGTACTCTCGAAGCACGTAACGACGATTGCAACGAATACGAGTTTTGGTCTCTCATTAAGCGCTGGGGCTGCGGTCTCGGTCTTAACGAAGCAATCAACTACTCCTTTGTTGGTCATGCAGATCTTGATCTGTTTAATCTGCCGAAAGACAACCGCATTACTATCATGAACCCGCTCTCCTCTGAGCAGGATGCTATGCGTACTGAGCTTGCTCCGGGTCTTTTGCAGAACCTTCGTCACAACTTGGGTCATGGCAACACAGGTCTGCGCTTGTTTGAACTTGCGCATATCTTTGAAGCTGACGAAACAAGTGATACAACTGTACGTGAATCCGGTCGTCTGAACATTCTGTTCTACGGTGATCGTTTTGATTCTGCGTACCCGCGTATGGCTTCTGAAGCAGAGTATGCTGATATTAAAGGTTGTGTAGAACATCTTCTTGCACACCTGCATGCTGGTGAAGTTAGCTTCACTCTTGCAGAGTCCCATGCATGGATGTCTCCAGCTGTAGACGTTGTAGCGGGCGGCCATAAGGTCGGCACTATCGGCAGAATCAACCCTGAGATTGCTGATGCCTACAACGCTAAAAAAGATGTCTGGTTTGCAGACCTCGACACAGACGTGCTGAGCAAACTGTATGTAGCAAGCTGCATTAAGTTTAAAGGCCTTGCTGTGCATCAGTCTGCTTGGAATGACATCACTGTAATCGCTCCGATTACACTTAATGTTCAGTCTATCTTTGATCAGGTTGCAGCTACTAAGTTGCCACTTCTTGAGAAAATGGAACTGATCGACGTGTTCGTGCCTGAATCTTCAGAAGATGCTGAAGAAACACGCAATTTGACCTTCCGCCTTACTTTTCGTCATAGTTCTAAGACGTTAAAAGATAAGGATGTGGACAAAGAGCGTAAAAAGGTGGTTAAATCTCTCGAAAACGCATTGCCTGTTCGCATCTAGTAGCAAACAGCCCTGCAGGGAGACGTATGAAAGCAAAGATCTATCGTATCGGAGAGGCTGCTACCCTGCTTAACTTAAAGCCGTACGTGTTACGGTTTTGGGAAACAGAATTTAAACAGCTTATCCCTATACGCACCCAAAAGGGACAGCGTATGTATTCCGAACAGAATGTGCTTCTGCTTCGGGCGGTACGGCATTTGCTTTACGAACGCGGATTGACCATTGAAGGTGCCCGAAAGGTGCTTGGTCAATATGAAGAAATGTATGGCTCTATCACCGGTCCGGAACAACCCGGGCCGGAGATAGAGGCTTTTTGTACGGGGAGCGGCACTGAGACTCTTTTGCTAGGGCAAGAGGCGACCGGTGCTGTTGATGTTGAGGAGATAATAACCGAGCTCACATCACTCCGTGATATGCTTTTAACGGGGCGTCGCTGATGCACCCGTCTTTTTGTGTGGTTTGTCCGTAGTGGACGAGCGCACCAACATAGCACCATAACCGGCGAAAGCCACAGAGAACATAACTATGATCCTTTCACCTTCGTTATTGTCTTCTGACTTCGGCAGACTTGCTGAAGAATTACAGGCACTCGAACAGGCAGGACTTAAATGGGTACACTGGGATGTCATGGATGGCATGTTTGTACCTAATATTACTCTCGGAGCACCAATTATCAAGCGCCTGCGTAAAGAGAGTAACCTCTTTTTCGATGTGCATTTGATGGTTCAGCAGCCAGAGCGCTATGTAGACGACTTTGTGGATGCCGGTGCAGACATGGTTGTTGTTCATGCTGAAGCTACTCACCACCTTGAACGTACCATTGCGGAAATTAAACGCAAAGGTGCACAGGCTGGTGTTGCTCTTAATCCGCATACTCCTCTTTCTGTTCTTGATTATGTTCTCGACGAACTCGACATGGTACTCATTATGAGTGTTAACCCGGGCTTCGGCGGACAGAAATTTATTCCATTCAGCATGCGCAAGGTTGCAGAACTTTCCAGCATGATTAAACAGCGTGGTCTTTCAACCCTTATTCAGGTTGATGGCGGTGTTGATCCTAATAACACTGCAGAATTGGTACGTAACGGCGTAGATGTCCTTGTATCCGGTTCTGCATTTTTTGGTTTCCCACCGTACGCTGAACGCTTGAAGACGTTTGAAGAAATAGCCCGCAACGCATAGCGGACTTTTTGAAAATTGTTATCAGTGGTTGTCATGGCGGCGATTAATGTCTATCGACTGCCTCAGCAACCAGTTGGAAAAAATTTATTGCATCCATTCTTTTGGAGGAAACGATGCCGTCTCGTAAAGACCTCGCAAATGCTGTTCGTGCTTTAAGCATGGACGCTGTACAGAAAGCAAATTCTGGCCACCCAGGCGCGCCAATGGGCATGGCAGATATTGCTGAAGTTCTGTGGAACGACTTTCTTAAGCATAACCCAAGCAACCCTGCATGGGCTGACCGTGACCGCTTTGTTCTGTCTAACGGCCACGCTTCAATGCTTATCTACTCTTTGTTGCACCTCTCCGGTTACGACTTGAGCATCGAAGATATTAAAAATTTCCGCCAGATGGGTTCAAAAACTCCAGGTCATCCAGAATACGGAATGACCCCGGGTATTGAAACCACTACTGGCCCTCTTGGTCAGGGTATTGCTACCGCAGTTGGTATGGCAGTTGCTGAAAAAACACTCGCTGCCCACTTCAACCGCGATGGCTTTGACGTTGTAGACCACTACACCTATGCATTCATGGGTGACGGTTGTATGATGGAAGGTATTTCTCATGAAGCATGTTCTTTTGCCGGTACCTTGGGTCTTGGTAAACTCATCGCATTCTGGGATGATAACGGTATCTCCATTGACGGCAAAGTAGGCCATTGGTTCAACGAAGACACATGTGCCCGTTACAAAGCGTACGGTTGGCATGTTGTTTGTGACGTTGACGGTCACAACCCTGAAGCAATCAAAAAAGCTGTTGAAGAAGCTAAAGCAGAAACTGAGAAACCTTCTCTTATCTGTTGCCGCACCATCATCGGCTTCGGTTCCCCGCACAAGCAGGGCACTGCAGCTACTCACGGCGCACCTCTTGGTGACGACGAGATTGTAGCTACCCGTAAAGAAATCGGTTGGGATCATCCTGCATTTGATATCCCTGCTGACATTGCTGACGCATGGAACGCTCGTGAGCGTGGTGCAGCAGCAGAAAAAGAATGGGACGGCATGTTTGCAAGCTACCAGATTGCACATCCTGAACTTTCTAAAGAATTTATCCGCCGCATGGCTGGTGACCTTCCTGAATCTTTCGAGGCTCTTGCACAGAAAGCAATTGATACAGCTAACGCTGCTGCTAAATCTGCTGCAACCCGTAAAGATTCCCCGGTTGCTCTTAACGCATTCGGCCCTGTAATGCCTGAACTCCTTGGCGGTTCTGCAGACCTTACCGGTTCTGTAGGCACCAAGTGGGATCAGTATGAGCTGCTCTTTAAAGATCACTGGAACGGCAACTACATGTCCTACGGTGTTCGTGAGTTCGGCATGGGTGCTATGATGAACGGTATGACACTGCACGGCGGTATCATTCCTTACGCTGGTACCTTCCTCGTCTTCTCTGACTACGCAAGAAACGCAATTCGTCTTTCCGCTCTCATGGGCATCCGTACTATCTGGGTACTCACTCATGATTCCATCGGACTTGGCGAAGACGGTCCTACTCATCAGCCAGTAGAACACCTTGCAAGTCTGCGTTTGATCCCTAACTGCCACGTATGGCGTCCTTGTGACACCGTTGAATCCATCGAAGCATGGAAATCCGGTGTTGAAACAAAGACTGCTCCTTCTTGTTTATCCATGTCCCGTCAGACTCTGCCATTCATGGAACGTACTGAAGAAGCACTCGCCAACGTTAAACGTGGCGGCTACGTACTCCGCGATTGTGAAGGCACTCCTGAGTGTATCCTTATCGCTTCCGGTTCTGAAGTTGGTCTCGTTGCAGAAGCATACGACCGCCTCACCACCGCAGGTCGTAAAGTTCGCGTTGTTTCCATGCCTTGTACTAACGTATTTGACGCACAGGATGCTGCATACAAAGAAAGCGTTCTGCCTTCTTCTGTTACAGCTCGTGTTGCTGTTGAAGCAGCTGCGGCTGACTTCTGGTACAAATATGTTGGCCTTGCAGGTCGCGTAATCGGCATGACCACCTTTGGTGAATCTGCACCGGCAGGCGAACTCTTCAAGCACTTCGGTTTCACCGTTGAGCATGTTGTAGAAGCTGCTGAAGAAACCATGCGCTAAGACTAGACTGTAGTCTTTTGTCTCTGGCGGGTAAGGATCCTTTCCGACACCGCGTGAGAGATACTTTTTCTGACTGCGATATGCAGTTGAAGAAATAAGCTGCATGGGGACAGTGCTTCCCATAGATAGTAT
The DNA here is from genome assembly GCF_009914765.1 of Halodesulfovibrio sp. MK-HDV. NCBI lineage: Bacteria > Pseudomonadati > Thermodesulfobacteriota > Desulfovibrionia > Desulfovibrionales > Desulfovibrionaceae > Halodesulfovibrio > Halodesulfovibrio sp. MK-HDV. Next base: position 34,731 of record NZ_WYDS01000023.1, read on the forward strand.
GACCCAAACACGTCCTGCGTGTTTGGGTCTTTCTTTTATTCACGTGCGTTTTTGTGTACGATGTAAAAGTGGTATTTATGCACTAACTAAGTGCAATAGTAGTTGCAGTGTCTGAGGGTGGTATGAAAAGAACATTTAGAAACCCTTGTAGTGACATTCAAATATCAAACAGGTATGTTTACAATAGGTACAGCACGCGACTTTGTAGGCTAGCCGCGACGCAATTCAATACTCGTTCGATATTTATCAAATCTCAAATCAGTTACCAATAATAACTGGAGCACCATGAGCAAGATCCGGCCTCTTTCTGCCAAGAAATTGCGCGCCAAACTCGCGCTTTCTCACATTCCGTACAAAAGCAGCACCGATATTAAATTAGATGCAACCAGCTTTCATGCCCACCAGCCCCGGGCAATGCAGGCGCTCGAACTTGCACTGCACATAAAAGATATCGGCTACAATATCTTTTTGGCAGGGAGCGCAAACCTTGGTCGCAACTACATGTTGCAAGAATTTTTGCGTGAGAGGGCAAAGGCTTTGCCTGTTCCGCCAGATATGCTTTACGTGAATAACTTTGATGATCCAGACGCACCGATTTTGCTCACCGTTCCGGCAGGCAAAGGGCGCTCGCTGAAACAGGATTTTTCTCAGGCTATTTCCAATGTGCGCAAAGAACTGCCAAAACGTTTTGAAAGCGACAGCTACTTAAAAAAACGTACCATTATTATGGATCAGTTTGCTGAAGAACGTGATTCCTTGTTCAAAGAGATGGACTCGATTGCAGGCAAAGAAGGCTTCCATATGGATCTTGATGAGCAGGGCAGTATTACACTGTACCCGCTTATTGATGGTAAGCGTCTTTCAGAAGATGAGTTTGAACGTATTGATTCTGTTTTGAAAAAGAGTTTGAAGTCAAAGGGTGACAAGCTTCTTCAAGCGCTGAACGCATTGCTCCGCAATATGAGCAATGCTGAACAGGGGCTTCGTACCAAAGAGAAAAATTTAGATAATGAACTGACTACAGAAGTTCTTGATGAACTGTTGCAGCCGGTCATTAAACAATACGAAGAATGCTGCCACAGTGAACCACTAGCAGAATTTTTCAAAGCTTCAAAAGCAGATATTTTAGAGCACGTTGAAGCGTTGTTGCCGAAAGAACCGTCCAATGCTCCATTGTCTTTGCCGGAAGCTTTGCAGCAACAGCATCCGGAAGACGCTACTGCACCGTATGATATCAACGTGTTCGTTGATCATTCAGAAACTAAGGGTGCCCCGATCATTATGGACGATCACCCTACAGTTGCAAATTTACTTGGTTGTATTCAGCGCGAAGCCGAAATGGGTGCGTTGATTACTGACTTCTCCCTCATCAAATCCGGTTCTCTGCATCAGGCAAACGGTGGATTTCTGCTGCTGCATATTGAAGATATTCTTTCCCAGAATGGTTCTTGGGAAGGGCTTATGCGTGCGCTTCGTTCCGGTCTGGTTCGTATCGAAGACAGCGAAGAAGGGCAGGAGGCAACCAAGACCAAAGGTATTGAGCCTGAGCCGCTTTTACTCGACCTTAAAGTCATCTTGATTGGTGGCGAAGAAATTTACGAACAGTTGCTCGAATCCGATGATCGGTTTCCGAAACTGTTTAAGATTAAAGCGCACCTTAATGATGCTATGCCACGAGGCAAGGAAGGCTATGGTGTGTACCTGCACCGTATGGCCGGTATTATTGATGACTGCGATCTGTTGCCGTTCACTAAAGAAGCAATGGCAGAAGTTATCGATTACGGCTCCCGCATTGTGGAAGACCAGACTCGTCTTTCTCTCAAATTTCCTTTGGTCAGAGAAATCATGATTGAAGCGTCTGCGCTTGCATCAATGGATAAAAAGAAAGTTGTGGACGGTGCCATAGTTCATAAGACGCTGATTACTCGTCATTACAGAAACAACCTGTACGAAGAAATATTCTTTGAAGAGTATGATCGCGATCTGATTAAAGTAACCATGCAGGGTGAAAAAATTGGTCGTGTTAACGGACTTTCTGTGTCCATGTATGGTGATTTCGAATTTGGTTTGCCGCATCAGATTGCCTCGACTGTAGGCGTAGGTCATGGCGGTGTTATTGACCTTGAACGTGATGCGGAGCTGAGTGGCCCTATTCATACTAAAGCGATGATGATCCTGAAAAGTTATCTCATCGGTATGTTTGCACATAACAAGCCACTGGTTCTGACCGGTTCATTATATTTCGAGCAGGGCTATGCCGGAGTTGAAGGGGATTCAGCCTCCGGTGCAGAACTTGCCGCGCTGCTTTCTGCTCTTGCAGAGGTGCCGTTGTCACAATCGTATGCCTTCACCGGTGCTGTATCTCAGAGCGGTGAAATTCTTGCTGTAGGCGGCGTAACTCGTAAGATCGAAGGCTACTTCGATATTTGTTCCCGCCGTGGCCTCACAGGCAAGCAGGGCGTTATTTTGCCTAAAGACAATGTGGATCAGTTGATGCTGAAACGTGAGATTGCCGACAAGGTGGAAGAAGGTCTCTTCAGCATTTATCCTGTGACACACATTGAGCAAGCTTTGGAGCTTCTTACCGGCATGAAATGCGGTTCCAGACGTAAAGACGGTTCTTTCACTAAAGATTCGTTGTTTGGCCGTGTTGATAGTCGTCTTAAAGAACTTGGACGGCTTGCTACTCATGCGTACAAACAGAACCGCAAATAAAACGTTTTAGTAGTATTGGACGGCACGGCTTGCAGGCTTTGTGCTGTCTATGTACTATGGCAATACATCTATTGTTTCTGAGGGGATATGGACTCTTTTTCTGTAAGCGTAATCATACCCGTCTGGCATGAAGCTGCTGGAATTAATGAACGCATCGCGCATGTGTTTCAACGCGCGGCAGAATCGCTGTGTGCTACTGCTGTAGAAGTCATTGTTGCTGATGGTGATTCAGAGGCAACAACGCTTGCAGCAATTGAGCATGACGCGGTTATTTCCATACAATCTCCTCAAGGTCGTGCTGCGCAGATGAATGCAGGGGCAGCACAGGCAACGGGTGAAGTTTTGTTGTTTCTGCATGCAGATACGGTTCTCCCCGTCGGTGCTTTTGATTTAATTCAGGATGCATTGAAAGAGAGCAATCATGCAGAAGTTAGTGCAAAGGCGGGCGCATTTACCTTGTCCATTGCCAGCGACAACAGGTTTTTATATCTTGTAAGCGCGTTGGCAAATTGGCGTAACAGGCTCACCCGTACACCGTACGGTGATCAAGCGCAGTTTTTTGTACGATCATATTTTGAAGAACTTTCAGGATATGCTCCCGTTCCACTTATGGAAGACGTGGAGATAATGCGTAGGATTCGTGGACGTAACGAACCTATCGCAGTCATCGATGCTCCGGTTTCTACATCTGCACGCAGGTGGGAGACGGAAGGTATGTATAGATGTACGTTACGCAACGTGCTGTTGCGTTTATTATACGGGGCAGGAGTTTCTGCTCAAACACTTTCGCATTGGTATCGCGCCATGAAGGGGTAGCTTTAATGACCGACACATGTATTCTTTTTTTCATTAAGTATCCGAATCACGGCAATGTTAAAACACGGCTCGCTAAAGTTATTGGCGAAGAAGTTGCTACCTCATTGTACCGTAATTTCGTACAGGATATGCTCAAGGGATTTGAGAAGGTAGAATCACAGCTGCGTATTTGTTATGCACCTTGCGGAACTGAAGATCCGGAAAAGGACTTTAAGGGCTGGCTTGGCTCTCAGTACGAATACCGTGAGCAGGTGGGTGACGATATTGGCGCGCGTATGAAGCACGCTATGCAGTCCGCTTTTGCTGAAGGTTTCCGCCGTGTATTGATTATCGGCAGCGATATTCCGGATTTCCCACCGGAATTACTTACAAAAGCATTTTTAGATCTTGATAGACAGGATGCAGCTGTAGGCCCGTCATACGATGGCGGCTACTACCTGATCGGTTTCAGAAAAGACACATTCATTCCTGAAGTCTTCGACGATATTCCTTGGTCTACACGCGACGTGTACCGTGCAACTCTTGCGAAAATTCAGAAAGAAGACCTCGAACTTATCCGTCTTCCGGACTGGAACGATGTTGATACAATCTGGGATCTGAACCTGCTGTTCAGAACCAACCGTAACAGCTCTTTCCGTAAGTCCTCCACGTATGCAATTTTACGTGAACATTCTAAGCTGATTCGTCAGTACGATGTAGACCTTCCATCACATTGTCGCCTTGATGAAGAATAGACTCTGTTAGAAAATACACAAAAAACAGCCTGTATCAGAAATGATACAGGCTGTTTTTTTGCTCTAGATACGTGCTTATGCTGCTAACAAAGGTGAAGGAGGTTTGGCATACACGCATTCAGGCGGATATATTATTCTGTCGGAGCGTAGTAGCAACGCTTAGGTGAGTGAATATCACCAGCTTCTTTTAATTTTTTAATAGCTTTGGATACTTCTTTACTATCAACACCCAAAACTTCTGCTACTTCACCCGGACGGACAGGCTTGCCTGCGTTTTTCATTGCTTCAAGTACTTTTGCTTCCATGGGTAACTCCTGATGTTTTCATTATTGATACAGGTTCCTATTATCGATAGGTTGATTGGCTGTCAACAATTTTCGTCAGGAAAATATACGGTGCAGGTTCGTATTTAGGATGCGTGTTGTGTATTTTGGGTATAACTATGTTTTTTTTAAAGAATAAATAGGTATTTTTGTTGCCCGAAAGATGCGTAGGAAGGTACTATAGTTCCATTATCCTGTAATTGAGTTAAAGCCCTGCATGTCCGGCAGGAGGAAGGGAGTGGAATATGTTTGCAAAGAGATGGCGTACGATCTGCGCACTGGTTTTTGCGTTGATATGTATTATTTTAAATTGGCAATGGGGCGTCGGGATTATGTTCCTGCTATGGGCAATACGGGATATTGCTGATGGCGAATCTCGCTTCGTCGAAGTAATAAAAAGATCTGAGGAACTTATACTGTATATCCTCGTTATTTTCATGCAACTTTTCTTTGCGTTATTCTTCTTAGTTGTAGACTTTTCAAAGAATGATTTTTTACTCTGGTTTTTATAAGAAAAACTATTGTTAGCAGTATCGATAAAAGGCTGAATTGCAATGCAATTCAGCCTTTTTTACTTTTGGTAAATGTTTTTACTTTGTTTTAGATTTATGTTTCTGTATACATATTTGTAAATATCATAAGGTTTACGTATCGTTGACTAAGTTGTGTAGTGCTTACTATCTTTTTATAGAATAACCACATGTTGTTTATATGTTCTTATATGTGATTAAGAGTTCTTTGGGGGGTATATGGGATGGAAGTTGAAGGCACGCTTGTTAAAGCCATTTTTTCTAATATTCATCGTTTGCTGTTATGTAATCTTTCTCGCGATAACTGCTGTTTACCAAGATAAAGTTGCCAACAAAGAAGAGTTGATACGAATTGATCAGAATCGAGCCGTGAGTATTCGAAAATCCAGCCTGATGGAGGACTTTAACGTCCCTTTTGCTGATGTTCGTATACTTGCAGATATTTTGTCATACAGAATAAGCAGCTACAGCCTTTACAAAGAAGACGCCTTGCGTGTGCTGTATTCATTTGCAGAGAATAAACGCGGGTATGGTCAGGTACGTCTTCTGAATGCTCAGGGATATGAGCAAATTCGTATTAACCGAGAACGTGGACGAATCCGCGTGGTTCCTCAGGATGAATTGCAGCAAAAAGCACATCGCGGGTATTTTAAAGCCTCAAAAAAGCTTGGTGTTGGTGATGTGTTTGTTTCCCGTCTTGACCTCAATATAGAAAATCAAAAAATAGAAACTCCTTATGTACCTGTAATTCGTTTTATGACTCCGGTTGTGGACGATACTGGTGTGCGAAGGGGATTAATGATTCTTAATTTTTATGCAGCTGAAATGCTCATGCATTTTCAGGATGTCGCTTCTGATATTATGAGCAACGCGATGCTGTTGAATAATGAAGGGCACTGGCTTGTTTCTGACCATGAAGAAGCGTGCTGGGCTTTTATGTTTGAAAAAGATCCGACAAAGCTTTGCGAAAAAGCTTTTGCTGCGCAGTATCCAGCTATTTGGAAAATGGTGAAGCAGGGAGCTACCGGTCAAATTAAGAATGAGGACGGAATGTTCACATGGACAACGGTAAGTCCTGCGTTTGCTATTTCTCCAAAAATTGGCAAAGGCCAGCAAGCTTATCCGCCTGTGGCTGTCAGCCCGTATCAATGGGTTGTAATGCAGCATGTAAGCATTGAAAAACTCAATGCTATCAGAGATTCAATTTATGAAACGTGTTTGTTGGCGTGGATAGTTATTTCGTTCATTACTGGCTGTACCTTATGGTTTACACTGTTATCCATCCAGCGAAGTCAGGAGCACAGAGAAGAACTGGAAGTTTTGGCACATCACGACTGGTTAACAGGGCTCTCCAATTTGCCGCATATGTTCATTAAATTGGAAGAAGCCTGTGAGAAAGCCAAAATAAGCAACATTCAGTTCTCTGTTATGTACATTGATTTGGATGATTTCAAGTTTGTAAACGATCGATACGGGCACGAGTCAGGTAACATTGTGCTCCGCCATGTGGCATCTGTACTCCGTAAAAATGTACGTCTTACAGATACGGTTGCTCGAATTGGTGGGGACGAATATGCGATCCTTCTAGAAAGGATGCCGACCACTGATAAGGCACAAGAGATTGCATTTAATATCCTTACATCGTTTGAAACTCCTGTTGTTTTAGAATGCGGCAGTAGAGTGTATGTTAAAGCAAGTATCGGTATTGCTGACTGGAATGAGAACGTGACAGGCCCTGATGACTTGATGAGGCGGGCAGATGCCGCCATGTACGAGTCTAAGAAAGAAGGAAAAAATACGATATCCATGTATTCAGAGGCTACTGACAACGTCGCTGTGTAGAGATATGTAGTAACAAATGCGAAAGAGAATGATGTTGAGTAGTTGCTCGACATCATTCTCTTTTTTTATGTTCTATAAAGCTTTTTGCGAAGCTGGAAGAGTAGTGAGACAACATTAGACACTCCCTTGCAACAGGCGAAAAAGTATGACAAACCCCCCGCAGAAAAGGTGCATTGTGCACGCGTAAATATAGTCATAGTGATTCCCTAATTTGACAGGAGCAGCGACATGGCATCTATTGGAACCCCCTTAACTCATTCTGCAACTAAAATTTTGTTACTTGGCTCGGGTGAGCTTGGTAAGGAAGTAGCCATTGAGGCAATGCGCCTTGGTGCGGAAGTTGTTGCGGTTGATCGTTACGAGAATGCTCCCGCCATGCAGATTGCTCATCGCTCTTATGCTATCAATATGCTTGATGGCAAAGCGTTGCGGGATGTAGTGGAAAAGGAACAGCCGGATTTGATCGTTCCTGAAATCGAAGCAATTGCAACAGATACTCTTCTTGAACTTGAAAAAGAAGGCGTAACTGTTGTTCCGACTGCTAAAGCAACTTGGCTCACCATGAACCGTGAAGGTATTCGCCGCCTGGCAGCAGAAGACCTTGGTGTGCCGACTTCCCCTTACCGTTTTGCCGATACCGAAGAAGAATACCGCGCTGCTGTAGCAGAAGTGGGTATGCCGTGCGTTGTTAAGCCGGTTATGAGTTCTTCCGGTAAAGGACAGAGCACCGTCAAAAAAGAAGCAGATATTGAATCCGCATGGATATATTCGCAGGAAGGCGGACGTACCGGTGGTGGACGAATCATTATTGAAGGCTTCGTAAAGTTTGATTACGAGATTACACTTCTGACAGTTCGTCATGCCGGTGGAACCAGCTTTTGCGATCCCATAGGTCACTATCAGGAAGATGGAGATTACCGGTTGTCATGGCAGCCGCAACCTATGTCCGCCATTGCGCTGGAACGTGCACGGGAAATTGCCCGCATTGTAACAGATGCATTAGGCGGATTTGGTATTTTCGGGGTTGAGCTTTTCATTAAAGGTGACGATGTGATCTTCAGCGAAGTTTCACCACGTCCACACGACACAGGTCTTGTGACTGTTATTTCTCAGAACTTGAGTGAATTTGCTTTGCATGCCCGTGCTATCCTCGGACTTCCGATTCCGGAAATCACTCAGCGTGGTGCAGCAGCATCTAGCGTTGTTCTGGTGGAAGGAAATGGCACAGGTGCGACATTCTCAGGGCTCGATAAAGCCTTGAGCGAACCGGAAACCCAGCTTCTTATTTTTGGTAAAGCAGAAGTACAGGGACGGCGTCGTCTAGGTGTAGCACTTGCCCTTGATGAAGATATTGAGAAGGCAAAAGCCAAAGCTAAACGTGCTTCTTCAGCCGTTACTGTGACTTTTTAAGTAGATGTATGCCTAGGGTGTGTTTCTTAAGTGAATTAAGAAACACACCCTAGTACGTTTGAATTAACCAAACGTACTAGGCAGGTGATATGTAAGGTTGGCTACTCACTCTTGGAGTTAACCACCCAGAGAGCACAGTCTGTAAACTGGCGGAGCAGGTCACTAGAAACACTTCCGAAGAGGAACTCTTCTTCTTTACTTATGTCTCGGCGTCCGATGACTACGGTGCCGTGGTTCCCTTCTTTCTGAATAGCAAGAATGTCGTCCGCTATGGATTCACCTGTCGTGCAGACTTTTGCGTCTTCAAAAGGTGAACTGCAACTGATGATGTATTCATCATTAATTGCACTATTACTAATGTTGTTGCTGGCAAGTAGGCCTCGAGCCTTTGCCAGCTTTTGTTTATACTCAACGACAAGTTCGGCGCATTCAGCACGCCACCGATACTCAGATTCAAATAAATCTTTGTCTGGAAGCCTTTCGATAATGAGCAGCGTCACAAGTACGTCTGGAATGGATCGAATCATTCTGGCTGTATATTCCACAGCTTCAAAAGAAGGCTTGGAAGAATCGAATGCCACAAGGATGTTGTAGATGTTCATACTTCAGGATACCTCCCACGGGCTGACTTAAATACGGGGAGTTCGTGAAAACATGTAAGCAGCGCGCTTACAAACTCCGTAACTGATGAATAAAAAACGCTATTTTTTGCCGAAAAGTGCATGCAGATATTGTTCAAGGTGTCGGGGATATACGGATATCTTTTTTGAATGTTTGCCAGTCTGTGCGGCATTGCAAGTGCCATGTCTTCTGAAGCTACTTTTATGTTCTGGTTTAGTGCGAGGACTTGTCTGGCAGTAATTTCCCGTTGTCCGACAAGTAATAGAAGAATGCTGCCAAGGCCGAATAAATCCAGTGCAAAGGGATTATCCCGTAGGCCGAAAGTGTAGTCGAAATCAATCCAGCGCCACTCTTTGGTTCCGGCCTCAACAAGCAAATGATCTCGTCGGATATCACCATGCTGTTCGTGATTTTGATGTAGATGATCAATGGCCTTAGCGGCGCCAATAAATTTTGCAAAGTAGTCCGGAAAAATAGTATTGAAATATTCTTCGTGCGACAGCTCAATACGGTCGAGTGCTATATCCAATTCTGACCCGTGGATGATGTCTAATATTCTGACACAGTTTCCCTTTTCATCCAGAACTGTTCTGCCTTGCATAAACCGCATATCTCCATCAACAAGCTCGAGTATTCTGGATTCCTTACGCGGGCTCCGGTAGCAACTGGAGCGGATGCTTCCTATGGAAATGTCAAACTTTTCATAAAATTCCAGCTTAATAATATGATGCTTCCCAGTTTCCAATTCCCTACATCGCTTCACCCAGTATTTTGGGTCTTCAAGCCCGAATCGTCTTTCAGAAAGATTTTTGGTCACAAGATGATGTTTTCCATCAAGGAGCATTACGTCACCATAATCAATGGACATAAACTCTGTGGTATTGGTGACGATTCTACCTGCACGTTTACGTGGAAACGTGGGAATGTAGTGCGTCAGAATTTCGTAGGCACTTGTACCCATCGGTTGTCCTGTGTGAAGAGGGTGAAAAAAATCAGCCTTCGAGCTCGTCTTCCATGAACCGTCGGATAGATTCAATACGTCTTCGGTTTACACCGAAATCGTACCAGCCAGTGCGTGATGCAGAACGCACATGGATCTTGTCGCCTGCAAAAAACAGCTCCAGATCGTCTGTGAAACCAAAAAACATGGAGCGGATGCTAACGCGGATATAGTGGCTTGCTTTTTCTTCCAGCTCAGCGTTGGGAAGCTGCTGAACGTATTCTACAAGCATGGGGAATATTGCAAGAGTGCTTGCTGTGGGAACAAGCGCCTCTACGTAATGACTGTCACTTTGAGGCAATTTACTGCAAACGCAGTTGGGAGAGATAGGGCAGGGGGAAAGGACATCGTCAGATATTGCAACTGCAATAGTTTTGTCCAGAGTGGTTGCTGTGTAGTTGGTGCTTTTGTTTGAAGAGCTGAATAAAGAACGAATTCGCATAGTTCACCTGCCTGTAAAAACTATAAGTTCTCTGAATGCGTATTGTGCCATGTGCAGGATTTAGGGCAAATGAAAGAAGGCAAAAAGGCACCAAATTCATAAAGTAATCAAGAGATGAATGAAGCTAATTTCTTTGATGATGCTTTTTGCTTGGTAAAATAAAGCTAACAAAAAAGCGCCCCGCAATAACTATTGCGGGGCGCTTTACGTGCAATGGATCAGATTACATCTTCAAGTTAATCTGCTCCGGTGAGAGCTTCCTTTCGAGGTGCTTTGCGTACTTGGACATAAGCAAGCAAGGGAGGAAATACAGAACAGCTGCTGTTGTCCAGAGCTCCATTGATGCAATCATCAGTCGGTTATCGAGTGCCTTGGTTACAGAGGTAAGCTCCATTACACCAAGAACAGTGACAAGTGATGTGTCCTTAAAGATTGCAATGAACAAACCTACGATTGGCGGAATCATTTGCTTCAGAGCCTGCGGGAGGATGATTTTACGCATTGTCTGCCAGTAGGAAAGGCCGGATGAGACTGCAGCTTCGACTTGTCCCGGAGGGATGTTTTGGATGCCGCCTCGTACAATTTCAGCAAGGTACGCTGCTGTAAAAAGCGTAAGAGCGATGGCTGCTGACCATACTGTATTGATGAAGCTGTCAAACAAAACAGGGATGAGGAAGTATACCCAGTAGATTACAATAATCAGCGGGTTTCCTCGGATAAGTTCAATGTAGATCAAGCTTGGAATGCGGAAGATGCGGTTTGTGGAGCTACGTCCAAGCCCGACAATAAGTCCGATAAAGAAGCTTGCGAAGATAGCAACAATGGCAATGATGAAGGAAAGGGAGAAACCACCCAGCCCCATAAAGAGATCATCACCTGTTGCGTTCGGGAACTGCCATACCAGCATGGTTGGTAGTTCTTTTAAAATGACAGACCAGTCGAAGTTGTAAAAGCCTTTTGCCAGCGAGAATACCAGACCCGCAAGTATGAGAAGAAATGCCCCTTTACTGATAAGCACGAGCACGGTGTAGAGCTTTTTAAGGAGCAACTGGCTTGTATTTGTGGTAACTCCGGCCTGCATGTTTTTTCTACGTCTTTGACGTAAAAACTGAGCAGCAGGGTGGAATAAAATTTTGTTTACGAAGTTAATAGGAATAAGCAGCAAGTTAATGAACATAACCGGCAGGCTGTTTTTTCCGTTGCTTGAAGAACGAATGCGTCCGTCAACTCCGTTGATTACAAAAGCAATGACAAGAGAGAAGGAAAGATACAGCACAGACGCAGCTGTAGTTGCTTCGAATCCCTTAAATGTCAGTGCTTCTACCTGCTGTGCCTGCCATGTGAGGTCTGCAACGCCTACAACCATAGCAAGGGAAGTGTTTTTCATGTTGTTGAGAAATTCACTACCGAGAGGCGGAATGATTTCTCGGAATGCAAGAGGCAGAATGATTTTACGCAGTACCTGAACATACGACAGGCCTGAAGAATATGCTGCTTCAAGTAAGCCTTTCGGAATGGACTGAAGACCTGCACGGATAACTTCTGCCATGAACGCACTGGTGTATATGCCGACGGCAAAGGTGGCTGTCCAGAATTCAAACTGCGTTTCAAAAAGAAGTTCTCTACCTGCTTCCGGCAATGCCTGCGGGAAAGCGAAATAGAAAAAGAACAGAATTACAAGCAGTGGCGTGTTACGGAAAAATTCTACAATACAGGTTGCTGTCCAGTTCAAGGGTTTGAAGTCCGAGAGGCGGGCAAGGCCGAGGGCTGTGCCAAGGGAAATGCCAATGATAGAACTGATAAGGGTAATTTTAACGGTAAGCCAGAGACCGTTCAGAATCTCAACACCGAAGTTGAGCTGGTAGGTGTCGTTAACAGTGAAGAGAATCGGCCACTGAAAGTCGTACCCGAAATCGAAGACCCAGCCCCAGTAATAGAGGCTGATAATGCCGAGCACAGCGAGAACTGTGTTCTGAACCCAAACTTTTTCCAACCAATAGCGTAGCATGAAATAGCGAACCTTTTAGCAAATGGATACAGCGTAAAGTGCCTACTGCTGTTGTGCGGTAGTGGTAAAACGTACGTCCGGCGCAAACCGGACGTACGAATAATGATCAGTAGATCAGACGCTTATGGCCAGAGTTCGATGGAACCGGACATAGGCATAGCGAAAGGAGTGTCTGCACCGTACCATTTGTTGTAAATGGTCATGTAGGTGCCGTCACGCCACATATCCTGAAGACTGGCGTTAACAGCGTTGCGCAGGTTGGAATCGTTCTGTGGAAGACCGATACCGTAAGGCTCGTCGGAAAGGAATTCGCCTACGAGCTCAAATTTACCAGGAGTTTTGGAGGCGTACCCAAGAAGAATAGTTGCGTCTGTGGACCAGCCAGCAACGCGACCCATCTGAAGAGCCTGGAAGCATTCAGATTCTTTCTGGAAAGAAATAACGTGTGCAGCAGGATTGGCAACACCCATAGCTTTAAGAGCACGTTTTACGTTAATTTCGGAAGTTGTACCCTGCATGGTAGCAATCTTTTTGTCTTTCATGTCGGCAAGAGACTGGTATTTACCAGTCTTAGCGAGAACTTTCTGGCCGTCGAAGAAATATGTGATAGAGAAGTCGATGGATTTTTCACGCTCACGAGTGTGAGTCATGTTTGCAACAGATGCATCAATACGACCCTGCTGAATAAAAGCGATACGAGTTTTGTTGTTCACTTTTACACGTTCAATATCAACACCAAGGCGTTTTGAAAGTTCGGTAGCAACATCATAGTCAAAACCAACCCACTCACCTTTGTCATTAAAGAATGCGCCAGGGATGGAGTCGGTCATGATGCCGATACGAATTTTCTTATCCTTCATGATACGGTCGTAAGACGGGCCGGCAAAAGCAACGGACGCCATCATTACGAGAGCCAATGTTAAAGCAAGAACTCTACTAATACGCATGGTCAACTCCCAGTTTCGGTGTATTAATTTCTACCGCAAAAGCGGTAAGCCTCCAGAATGACAAAAAAGCAAAATTACGAGCAGCGGCTCAATTAATGAGACAAAATTTTGCTTAAGAACTCTTTACTACGATCGTGCTGTGGATTGTTGAAGAACTCATGCGGAGTGTTTTCTTCTACTAAGATGCCTTCATCCATGAAGATAACGCGATCAGCAACCTCTCGGGCAAAACCCATTTCATGCGTAACGCACGCCATGGTCATACCTTCGCGGGCAAGCGCTTTCATTACATCAAGAACTTCGTTGATCATTTCAGGATCAAGAGCGGATGTCGGTTCATCAAAAAGCATGATTTTTGGCTTCATAGCAAGGCCGCGGGCAATTGCCACGCGCTGCTGCTGTCCACCGGAAAGTTGGCTGGGAAACGCACCCGCTTTGTCTGGAATGTTTACTTTTTCAAGTAGTTCCATGCCAAGCCGGTCAGCCTCTGCACGAGGCATGTTGCGTACCATTGTAGGTGCAAGTGTCACATTTTCCAAAACTGTCATATGCGGGTACAGATTGAATTGCTGAAACACAAAACCAATCTCTGCACGCAATGTCGTAAGGTCAAGACGTGGGTTATGAAGATCCATGTCGTCGACGATTATTTTGCCCTGCTGGATGGGCTCAAGTCTGTTTATGCAGCGAATAAGAGTTGATTTGCCAGATCCAGAAGGTCCACATATTACAACTACTTCGCCTTGTTTTATTTCAAGGTTTATGTCTTTCAGCACATGGTGGTCACTACCGTACCACTTATTCACTTGTTCGAAACGAATCACAGAGTACTCCAAATTGAAAACACAAAAATATTCAAGTCTCGTCTCCGCTGCTATCAGAAAAAACTGTCAAAATGCAAACAAAAAGTATGATTTAACAAAATTGTAAACAAGAATTAGCAGTCTGATTAAACACTCAAAAGTATGAAAAATAGTACCTTAGAGATGTGTTGAAAGATGGATAACGAAAAAATGAAGATTTGAGTTGTAAAAATGCGCAATATTTGTTGGGTATTCTTGTTATATATTGCTTTTTTTACACTCTTGTAAAGCTTGAGCATGTCGTGTTGAATTGCAGGTGCTTATTTTTCTGTGCCACTTGGATGTCAAAAAAGAGGTGGTAGCAGGCAGGGACTATATATGGTAGTTCCCCATCCAATAAAGGAAAGGAAAAAAGGGTACCAAATGAAACAGTCGATGCAAACAAAGTGGGGTGATCTGTGTGGTGTTTTTGCCGCACAATGCCGATCATTCTGGATGATGTGGAGCATATGTCTGTTACTGCTCTTGAGTGCATTCTACGCTGCCGGTAGCGTCTTTGCGGCTATTGCATTCGGTGGCATCTTGGGGTGTATCGGTGCGATGCTGTTAGGTGAAATGAGTGCATTTGTCCGTGATGGCGAGTTTGATGTTGCAAGTGCTGGAATCGCTATTTTGGCAGCAGTAATGGCTAGTGCAGGTTTTTTTGTACCGGTCAAATGGACAGTGGTGGCAGGATGTCTGCTCAGTTCAGGCTTGCTTTTCTGTTATCTTCTCAAACGTCTTGATAACGAGACGGGGATGAATATTCAGTCCGGCTTGTGGCTTGGTTCTGTGTTCACTGCAATGCTGTGCGTTTTTCTCTATGCGGGACCGTTTGCTCAATTTGTGCATATGGCCGCCTACATTCTTGCTGTTGTTCTTTATGGATTATTCCTGCTTAATTTGGCAAACGGTGCAGAACAGGGATTACGGGCAGCATGGTATGTTGCTTTGATTATCGGCATTGCCAGCCTTGGCGGAACTGCATTTAACCTGCTTGAGATTGATCCCGATCCGGCGATCACATTTAGCGGTCTTGCTACAGGACTTGGTTGTACTATGCTGTATTCCCCGATTAAGCAGCTACTGGCGACTATGGCGAAGAGGCACGAGGAAGATTGGAGAGATTTTTTATAGCTGCAAGTAATCAGCAAACACAAAAAAACCGCTATGGATTGTAGCGGTTTTTTTTATGACTAAGTGGCGGTGCGGTGCATCGTGTGTATGCGGACTGCGGCAATAACAGAGATAACGGCCTGTTGAGCTGTGAATTCGCGGTTCTCTTCTGGCTTCATGCTGACCATGAGAGCGAGATGCATTCCGAGTTCGAGAAAAAATTTAATCAAGTGGTGTTCGAAGGTTGTATCAAAGCGTTCATGTATAGCTTGGTTAAGAGTCGTAAGGATTCGCTCGTCATGGGTTTTGTCTAGTTGTTTAACGTGCTGATTCATGACGGCTGCCTTAGTAAGCTCCACTGCAATGGCGTGATCTTCGTTTGAGTGTCCCGCAATGTACTCTCTGAGCAGGTGGCCAAAGAACTCGTCAACGCCTGACCAGGTTGTGCCATTTGTCAGCTGTGTGGTGAGGAATAGGTAAGATTCGTCCAGACGCTTTTGATAAAGCTGACTAATGATGTTTTCTTTGTCCGGAAAGTAGCGGTACACGGTCCCGATATTAAAGCCTGATGCAGCAGCAACGCGATTGGTGGTAAATCTTTCATAGCCTTGTGAAAGCAGTACGCGTTTAGAAGCTTCAAGAATGCTGTTGATAGTCGCGATCGCACGCCCTTGTTGTGGATTGGTGCGTAGCGTGTTGTTCATGTCTTGCTCCTTAGTGCCAAACTCATAGCCCGACAATTGCATTGACTCAAGGGGCATAGGGAAAACAAGCAAAAGGTTAATTCTTCAGTTATGATAATTAGATGTAGATAATTGTAATGGGGAGTGCGAGGAGAAAGGGAAATTGATATGGGAAGTCTTGTTGGCGGTGATTTAAGGATACAAAAAAAAGTCCAAAGCGTTAAGCTTTGGACAATAATTTCTATCTGGCGGAGAGGGAGAGATTCGAACTCTCGGTACCAGTTTTGCCAGTACACACGATTTCCAATCGTGCTCCTTCAGCCGGGCTCGGACACCTCTCCGCGTTGCGAATGTGTAGCTATCAAAGGTGTGGGAGCGTTGCAAGCAAAAAATACAAAAAGGATGCATTCTAGGAAGATGAGGTTTTGAAAACTTATTAACGAGCTAATGCTGATTTGCATAGATCGAGTTATAAGATGTGAATTTTGTATTTTTCCGCAAAACGCTTTTTATCAGCTTCAGAAATTTTGTTTAAGCTTAAGACTTCTCGTAAGAATCCTTCGGAAGGGCCTCCCGGCGCGTTGATTACTAATATGTGGCTATCAGTAAGCGCTTTGAAACTTCGAAGTACTTGAGGGCCAGCGATGACCAAATCTCCCTCGGTGGTGGTGAGTGTCTCGTTATTGATGGTAAACTCAACTTGGCCCGAGATAGTATAGAAAATTTCATCATCAATTTCATGATAATGAAGAGGGGCACCATTTCCTTTTGTGAGAATGCTGTCGAAGATGGATACTTTTCCATCCGTATCACTCCCTGTCGCAAGAAACGCTATGTTTTCACCACTTCGTTGGCTGTAGGCTTCAGCTTCACCTTTTCGGATTATCTTGTATCTCATAAAGGCTTCCTCAAGTGTTATAGGTCATCAGTCTTATGTTCAAGACTGAGGCGAACACTATTGTAGTCTACAATTGGGGAAACGCAAAATTTAATATTATATTGAGGGGAGAGGTGTGTAAGATATTTGGGAAGGTGAGGTGATTATGTATCTGGAATTGTTAGGCTTGATGTGAGAACAAAAAAACCCCTTTGATTCATTGAATCAAAGGGGTTTATTGAAATCATCTGGCGGAGAGGGAGAGATTCGAACTCTCGGTACCAGTTTTGCCAGTACACACGATTTCCAATCGTGCTCCTTCAGCCGGGCTCGGACACCTCTCCGCGATGTGAAAAAGAAGGCACAAACATTTCTGCTTGCGCCTTCTGGGAGTCGGACACCCACATACAACTGCTACGGCTGCTTTCTTTCGAACCTGACCGAGTTGACAGCGTATATGCCGCCCGACTCCCTACTCAATTAGGGTAAGTTTTGACGTGGCGGAGAGGGAGAGATTCGAACTCTCGGTACCAGTTTTGCCAGTACACACGATTTCCAATCGTGCTCCTTCAGCCGGGCTCGGACACCTCTCCACGTCGAGGTGGATAACTAGCAAACAGGATAGTACTTGGCAAGCGAAAAAGCAAAAAAAAATAAAAAAAGGACGGCAAAAGTGCCGTCCTACAATGTTATTTATTGTCGTGAGTATCGTTTTTGTCTTTCGGGGAGCCTCCCCGATGATGACCGGGGCATCAGCCTCCGCCATTACGAATCATTTTCGCGAAAAAAAAGACTACGAAAATGAGTGCTAATATAGAAAAAATATGACTCATTGAAAAACCTCCGAAGCTTCCAAAGCCTCCAAAAAATGAACATGACATTAGGTGTGCTACCTTGTTGTGGGTGATACAACTGTGTTCATGTTATATCTACTGAGATAGTAGAGTCTCTGTTGTTCAGAAGCTCAACTGGTTTGCGTTAGAAGAACTTTAGAACAGGCGGAGTAGGAAATCAAATAAAAAGGGCGGCATAAATGCCGCCCTTTTACTAGCTATTTACAGTTGTGCTTTTTCTTGTTTGCAGAACCGCATGAGCATCCTGACGAGGAGCCTCCCCGTCCGTCAAAGCTAATGCCTCAACCCGAGGGTTTATGGCCTTTTGGAACAACTTTGATACAGACGAGTGCTATAATTACTAGTCCCACTAGGGGAATTAGGTATCCAAGCATAGGGTCTCCTGAGAAGGCGCTCCACTATTTCTTTTCTTCGTTTCTGATACCGATACCTACGGTGTGGTAACCACAGTCAACGTGGAGTACTTCACCGGTAACGCCGGCAGAAAGGTCAGAAGCAAGGTACAGTGCGTTTTTACCAACATCTTGGATGGTAACGTTGCGCTGCATTGGAGCGTTTGCTTCGATGTAGTTAAGGATCTTACGGAAGCCACCGATACCGGAAGCTGCAAGAGTCTTAATAGGACCTGCGCTGATAGCATTGATACGTACATTTTTAGTACCAAGGTCAACAGCGAGGTAACGTACGCTAGCTTCCAGAGCAGCTTTTGCCACACCCATTACATTGTAGTTAGTAATAACTTTTTCAGAGCCGTAATAGGACATAGTGATAATTGACGCATTGTCAGTTAACAGATGCTCAAAAGCACCACAGACTGCAGTCAACGAATAAGCAGAAATGTCCATGGCAAGTTTAAAGCCATCTCGGGATGTGTTGATAAAACGTCCCTGAAGATC
This sequence comes from Halodesulfovibrio sp. MK-HDV, assembly GCF_009914765.1. Taxonomy (NCBI): domain Bacteria; kingdom Pseudomonadati; phylum Thermodesulfobacteriota; class Desulfovibrionia; order Desulfovibrionales; family Desulfovibrionaceae; genus Halodesulfovibrio; species Halodesulfovibrio sp. MK-HDV. Next base: position 53,387 of record NZ_WYDS01000023.1, read on the forward strand.
TTTACGGTCTGCGAAACCGATGGAATGAACAATGATATCCACACCACCCCATTTCTCTTCAACCAATTTCACTGCTGCAGCAATTTCTTCATCGCTGCTTACATCACACTGGAAGATGAAATCACCATTAAGCTCTTCACAGATAGGCTCAACGCGTTTTTTCAGAGCATCGCCAAGAAAGTTAAACGCTAATTTAGCGCCATTTTCTTTGAATTCTTTGGCAATGCCGTATGCAATGCTTTTGTTGTTGGCAACGCCCAAGACGAGGGCTCGTTTCCCTTCAAGAAGCATATGAACTCCATTTCAGTTTGTCCGCAGGGTAGCGGACATCTTCGGTATTTATTGTGGTTGCACTCATTAGAGTAGCAGTGTTTGCTCTGTAAGTATAGTGTAGGCCTCAGCGTACTTTTTGCCTGTTTCGGCAACAACTTCGTCTGGCAGAGCAGGAGCTGGCGGGGTCTTATCCCAGTCCTGTGCGCTGAGCCAGTTACGTAAGTACTGTTTGTCAAAGCTAGGCTGTCCCTGACCTGGGGTGTAGCTGGACTTAGGCCAGAAGCGGGAAGAGTCTGGAGTGAGAACTTCGTCAATAAGTGTCAGTTCTCCATCAACCATGCCAAATTCAAATTTGGTATCAGCAATGATGATGCCCTTTTCTTCTGCAAATTCACGGCCTTCAGAGAAAATGCGCAAACTTACATCTGCTACTTTTTCAGCAAGTTCTTTGCCGATCATTTCTGTAGCACGCTCTACAGAAATGTTTTCGTCGTGGTCGCCCAGTTCTGCTTTGGTGGAAGGGGTAAAGAGCGGGGTCGGAAATTTTTCAGACTCAAGCATACCTTCCGGCAGTTCATAGCCGCACACAGAACCGGTTTTGTTGTAGTCTTTCCAGCCGGAACCGGAAATGTGACCACGTACAATACATTCAATAGGAAGCGGCTTTGCTTTTTTAACAAGCACGGAGCGTCCTTCCAGTTCATCTGCATATTTATGCAGCGGTTCAGGGAAATCTTTTACGTCAGATGCGATGAGGTGGTTGGCTATGATGTGCTCGAACTTTTTCATCCAGAACAGGGTGATCTGGTTAAGGATAACACCTTTGTACGGGATAGGTTCTGCCATGATCACGTCGAATGCTGACATGCGGTCGGTAGTAATAATAAGCAGACTGGATTCATCAATTTCGTAGATATCGCGAACTTTACCGCGAGAAAGAAGCGGATAATCCGTGATAGTGGTCTTCGTAACGATTTTCATGCGAGAACTCCTGCAAGGGGCTATTTCTTTAAGCGGGTTTCTGCGGAACGGGCGTGTGCTTCCAGTCCTTCAAGACGTGCAAGGCGCGCAATTTTTGGCGCATTCTTTTGCGTGAAGGAAGCAGACGCAGCAATAATGCTGGATTTTTTTGTGAAGGTTTCAACGGACAAAGCCGATGAAAAACGCGCAGTGCCATTGGTTGGCAGTACGTGGTTCGGGCCTGCAAAGTAGTCGCCGACAGGTTCCGGTGAGTTAGCGCCCATAAAGATAGCGCCAGCATTACGGATAGTCGGTAACAACGCCCAAGGATCTTCAACAATTATTTCCAGATGCTCAGGTGCAACACTGTTGGAAAGCTCCACTGCGGTAGCCATGTCCGGAGTAACAACAATAGCACTCCAGTCTTTAAGGGCTGTTGCGGCAATTTCATTGCGCGGGAGCAAACCGGTTTGCGTGCCAAGCTCTTCGAGAACAGCTTTAGCAAGCTGGTCATCGTCAGTAACAAGCATGGCGGAAGCAAGCGGATCATGCTCTGCTTGAGAGAGCATGTCTGCGGCGATCTGCACAGGGTTTCCGGTGTTATCAGCAAGAATTAGAATCTCGCTAGGACCGGCAACCATGTCGATGCCTACAGTACCGATAAACAGGCGTTTAGCGGTGGTCACAAATATATTTCCAGGGCCGGCAATAACATCTACAGCAGGAATGGTATCTGTGCCGTAAGCAAGGGCTGCAATTGCCCATGCGCTGCCACAGGCAAACACATTTGTAATGCCAAGATGATGTGCGGCTGCCAGGATATACTGGTTCGGAACGCCATCAGCGCGCGGTGGTGATACAACGCAGATTTCTTCTACGCCTGCAACCTGTGCGGGGATAACGTTCATAAGCATACTGGAGATAAGCGGGGTGTCGCCACCTTGGCCGCCCGGAACATACAGTCCGGCTCGGTCAACAGGGCGAACAACCTGTCCCAAAATTGTTCCGTCTTCGCTTGTGGTAAACCAGGATTTCTCTTTCTGGTTTTCGTGGAACGTGCGGATATTGTGTGCAGCTTCTTTGATAATATCAAAATCTTCTGCAGGAATGTCTTGTGCAGCCTTTGCTAAGGTTGCTTCGGACACTCGCACCATATCTTCGGTAAACGAAGGGCAGTCAAACTTTTGCGTGTAATGAACAAGAGCCTTATCCCCTTCTGTATGCACATGATGCAGAATCTCACGCACCACAGGTTCAACAGAATTCTCAGGGTTATCCCGTCCAGCGAGAAGTTCCCTGATCCCCTTCCAATCCTTTTTGGACTGGTAGCTGATCATACGACAGGGCATACTGGCTCCTAATCAAATAAGGTTCATAAAACTAAATCCGACGCCCCATCCTTATAAGAGGGTGTCGGAAAAGTCGAGAGCATTACGGCGGTAAAAATGACACAGCAGAAGGTTTTATCTAGAACTGATAATCCCAAAGAAGTACGGCACGGTAAGCGTCACGGGTATCGGAAGTTCCCCAAACTTGAGGGTCTACCTCGATATGGATATATCCGAGGCGTAAAATTATACTAAAGTTTTCGAACAGTTTCAGTGTGGTTTCAGAATCTATTTCAACAAGCCAATCTTTGTTGGTGAGATAGGTTCCCCAGTTGTTTCTATATCCACCTTGAAGGAGCTCAGGAGAAAATCTGTTGTTTTGTACCGCATCCGTACTGTTGGTGCCATGCATGTACAGAAATTTGCAGGATGTTGTAAGGTCTTCAGTGAAGACTAGATCATCAACAACAAGTCCTAATGTCCAACGACCTGTAGCATCCTGAATGAGAAGTGATGATTCTGTTGTAATTGCGTACTTGTAATACCCGAAGTCTGTAAGACCCCATTGGTTTGTTATAAAGGGCATTCTTCCTGCGCCGTTTTCATATGCATTGTCATCATCACCGCTTGCCCACCAGCCAAGAATACCAATAGTCATAAAATCGAATGCCCAGTCTACCTCACCTAAAAGAACAGCACCTTGCCTGCTGGCAGAATCAGTGCCGCCATGCAATGTTCCCCACATAAGATCAGTTTTCACTGTTAGGTTGCGAATTCCGTGATATCGACCTGAAAATCCTCCCCAAAAAGCCCATGGGTTGCCTGAAAAATTAGAAAATCCATTCCATAACCCTATATTGCCGCCATCGACCCACGCTGAGCCTAATGGATCACCCGCAACATTTTTTCCAAAATCACTCCATACGATATACGGTGTGAAAACATGATCGTCTGGAGCGTAGGTATAAGTGGCAGCAAAGAGATCCATGGTTTCATTTGAACGGGATTGGTTTAATCGGTCATATGATCTACCCCAAATGAAGGATCCGTTCATCTTGTCTGTAAATTCATATTGAAGAACGAAGGCAGCCAAGTTGTCATCAAGAATTATGGAACCACCCACCTGATTAGGGAGATGGACAGACGTGAGACCGGCTCTTGCCTTTAGTGGAATGTCTCTAGGTTCAACTTTCAGAAAGGCATAGGTTGTTTGGATGTTAACGCCGTCTGTGCCTATTTGACCGCCTTCAAATTCACTGTTTTCCTTATCAACGCCCCAAAAGGTGTCGATTTCAAATAGCGCCATGGCGGAAACCACCTGATGTGGATTGAAATCAAACTGGAATCGGGAATATTGGGAAGCTCGGAAGTTGTTGTTGATATCTCTGCCTGAGTATGGAGAAGCAAATCCCAGAAGAGAACCTGTTGACCATTGCGTGAACACTTGTAATGTTCCTGATGGGTGTATTTCCAGCGCAAGACATGGCGTCGCCAGATACAGAAATGAGGCGAGAGCAGCGCATACAATAATAATAGAAGTGAGATACTTTTTTTTCATGGCATAACGTGTTGAGATTAAAGTCTATCATTAAGCTATGTATCACTGGTATAGATGGGAATGATATTTACGAGATGTCAGATTTAAGCAGCTCAAAAAGCAAGATTAGAATTCAAACGAGAAAGATGGTACACGAGTAATTATGGAACCTATCGATTTAAAAACGATTCCCGTTTCTCCGGGAGTCTATTTATATAAAGATGCGCACGGGCGTGTCGTATATGTGGGGAAGGCAAAACACCTACGTAAACGTGTTGCTTCGTATTTTCGTCCGCCGGAAACACAAACTCCTAAGACTCGGGCAATGCTGCGTCAGGCACAGACCATAACAACTTTGATCACTACGACGGAAAAAGAGGCATTGTTGCTTGAGGCGAGCCTCATTAAGAAACATCGCCCTCGGTACAACATTCTGCTTCGAGACGATAAGCAGTATGTGCTGTTTAAGTTGAATAAAAAGCATCGTTGGCCTCGATTGACCCTAACGCGAAAGGTGCTGAAAGACGGCTCAAAATATTTTGGCCCATTTACTTCGTCCCATTCTGCATGGGAAACGCTCAAGGCTGTTCACAAAGTGTTTATGTTGAGACGATGTGCAGATAGAGCTTTTTCCAATAGGGTTCGTCCATGTCTGTACCATCACATAGGACAGTGCCTTGCCCCGTGTTGTCTGGAAATTTCGCATGATGACTATTCGGAGCAAGTGCATCGCGTAGAGTTATTGCTTTCAGGAAAATCAAATGAGCTGGTGGAAATACTCACAACAAAAATGTACGCCGCGTCTGAATCTATGGATTTTGAAACAGCGGCGCAGCTTCGGGATCAGATTAAAGCGGTTGAAGTGACAGTCGAAAAACAGGCAGCTGTAATCCCGACTGCTCATGACATGGACGTTATTGGTCTTGGAGAAACAGACAAAGGACTTGCACTGGGGATTTTGTTTATTCGTGGTGGGATTCTCATCGACAAGAAAAATTACTTTTGGGCAGGGCTCGGTCTCGAAGAAGCGCCGGAGTTACTCCAGTCTTTTATTGCACAATATTATGGTGTGAACAGCTTTGTTCCGTCGCGCGTGGTAGTTCCATGGGGGAATGATGTGCTCGGCGATGAAACTAACGCGGAACCTTTGGTTGCCCATGCTGAAGCGTTAACAGAGTTACGAGGGATGCAGGTGCGTGTTACTTCTCCGAGGAACGACACAGAAAGTAAGCTTGTAACCATGGCGACAGCCAACGCCATTGATGATTCAAAAAATAAGCGCAACATTAGTCCTCTTACCATTTTGCAAAAGCGGCTTGGCTTAGCAGAAGAGCCATATCGAACAGAAATTGTGGACGTGTCCCATACCTCAGGAAAAGATACCAGAGTTGGGATGGTTGTTTTTGAAGGTGAGTCACCTGCTAAGAGCGAATATAGAACTTATGCCTTCACAGACGAGGAAGGTGGAGGGGATGACTATGGCGTGTTGGCACTGTGGATGGAGCGGCGCTTAAATTCAGGTCCGCCGTGGCCGGATTTATTACTCATTGATGGCGGGCGCGGGCAGTTGAACGCCGTTGTCAGTGTTTTGGAGGCTCACGGGCAGGGGGATTTATGTTCTGTTATTTCTATTGCGAAAGCTCGCAAGGATGAAACAGGCAGGGCAGACAGGCGAAAAGGGAATATTGAAGACAGAATTTTTCTTCCCGGACGTTCAAATCCACTTCAACTGAAAGCAGGTGCACCGGAGCTGCTTTTATTGCAGCACATGCGTGATCTATGCCACGATTATTCAATTGGCAGGCACAGAAAAGCGCGTGCAGGACGTGCGTTGACTGGTGAACTTCAGCGGATACCCGGCATTGGGCCTTCAATGGCAAAAAAATTATGGACGCATTACTCTTCAGTAAAAGAAATGGCTGCTGCTTCTGTTACTGATTTGATGCAAATTGATGGGGTCGGAAAGAAAAAAGCGGAAGCAATATTTGAAGGGCTTTCAGTTTTTAGAGGATAAGGGCTTTTTCTAAGCCTGATTCTGTCAGTGTTTGGATGGAATAATAATGGTTGCACTTTCATTAATAACAGCTTTCCCCTTTGTCTATCCTACGAAAATCTTTTAATTAGTTGCAATATTGTGTAAAAAAGGGCTACAAGTAGTTTGGTCATGTTTGAAGCGCTGAAATAGAAAAACTAATAATGTCTTAAAATAGAATTAAGAGAATTGGTTAGAAAATAGGTTGAGTGTAGTTTAAAATGACGTTACGTTAGCGGTCACTTACAAAGTGAAATTAAACACTACTTTTTCAGAAACTTGCATCATGTGAATGGACGGAAACATTTTATTGGTGTATCTGGGAATTTGAGATTATATTTGGGAGTTTGTATAGGGTGTTGCTTTAACATGAACAGGAGGGGGATATTGCCGCGTTAGGCGTAGTGTGGCGATATACAAAGCACATGGTTTTTACACGTTCTAGACTAATGAGACCTCATATGGCGTATTGAGGTGTGTTAGAGCCTGGTGTGACTCCTCGTAGCAATGTGTAGGGAGAGTTATGATGCGTTCAGAGTTAACTAAGATTGTCCATGAACTGGTGTTAAACAGTCCGATTCCAGCAAAAGCGCTCGCGAAAGAAATTGGCAAGCCGTATTCGACCTTGCTGCGCGAAGTTAATCCGTATGATGCCGGAGCTAAGTTGGGCGTTGAAACATTGATGGACATAATGAAGAAAACTGGAAACGTTGAACCATTAGAGTACATTGCTCAAGAAATGGGATTTGCGATTGTAGATCCAAAACTTATGGCAGAGCCGAGTGACACTGCTAATCTCGCCGAGATTGCATAGCGAGTAATCACTAATGCAATAGGCTGAGGTTGTCAGTCTCTGTCAATCTTTAAGAGACCTGTAGTAATACGGGTCTCTTTCTATTTTATGCGTATAAAAAAAGCTCCTGCTACAATGTCAGGAGCTTTTTTTGCATTTTACTACATAGAACTTTTGTTTTGCTACATAGAGCTTTCAATGATGCCGCCACCAAGAACAGTGAGGTCCTCATCATAGACACAGCAAACTTGTCCGCTTGCTGGAGGCGATTGAGGTTCTTGGTAGGTAATGACTAGCATGCTACCTTGTTCACTGATGGATACAGGAATAGGCTGCTGCCGGTAGCGAGTGCGAACAAGAAGTTCTTTGCCCCAGAGTTCCTTAGCAACAAGAAAGTTCATGTTGCTTACGATGCAACCCGTGGAAAGCAATTCAGCTTTCGGGCCCACAATCAGTATGTTCTTTTTCAAATCTTTGCGGATAACATACAATGGTTCTTTCCACGCAATGCCAAGCCCTTTACGTTGCCCCTCAGTATGTTGCCACAGCCCGTTGTGTTTACCAACGACTGTGCCGTCAGCAAGTTCCATATTACCGCCGGTGCCGAGTTTTGCACCTCTATTAATCAGGAATGCACGGTAATCATCGTTCGGGACAAAACAAATTTCCTGACTTTCACTCGGATATGCAGGAGCAATCCCACGTGCAGCTAAGTCGGCCTTAATGTCTTCTTTCTTCATTTTACCGAGCGGGAAAAGAGCCTTTTCCAATTGGTGCTTCGGCACAAGAGACAAAAAGTAGCTCTGGTCTTTTTTTACATCAAGGCCACGTGAAAGCGTACGCCCGTAAACTGGATGATCTTCCAGAACAGCATAATGCCCAGTAGCAATTTGGTCTGCTCCAAGCTTTTCTGCTTCACGCAACAGCGCGCCGAATTTCATGCTTGCATTGCATAATGCACATGGATTCGGAGTACGACCGTGTACGTATTCATCCATGAAAGGGTCAACAACACACCGTTCGAACTCTTCATGCAGGTCTACAGCATAAAAAGGTATATCCAGCGCTGCGCACATGGCATCAATCGCGTCTTCTCTTTCTTTGCAGGGAGCAAGAAAGTGTGCGTGAAGTGCAAAAATGTCGTGTCCCTGTTCTTTCAATGTGAGCAGGGCGTACAAAGAATCTGTTCCGCCGCTTACTGCAATTGCAATGGTCATTTGGTATTCCTGAACGTTTTAGCATGGTCTCCGACGGGCAAGGGCTCTGCCCTGCACCCGCAAGGGGGACGCCCCCTTGACCGAGATTATGTGATATGACCTATCTATACTTATGAAGATATTTGGTCATAAGAAAGTTTAAAATTTTTGTTTATCAATAAGATAATGCTCCAACTAATAGCTGGCTGCGTATTATTG